>NZ_JAMYDZ010000024.1:0-104473 GCF_024129905.1 Pseudomonas sp. 21LCFQ010
AACAACCGCACCCGACCCTCAAGACCCTGTTGATCGGCGGTGACCGGCTGCGCCAGTTCCAGCGTGATCCGGGCTTTGCGGTGGTCAATAACTACGGCCCGACCGAAGCCACGGTGGTGGCGACCTCTGGCGTCATGCAGGTGGGTGAGCTGCTGCATATCGGCAAGCCGATGGCCAATGCCAAAGCTTACGTGCTGGACGAGCAACAGCAGCCGGTGCCAATCGGTGTGGTCGGTGAGCTGTATGTCGGCGGTGCCGGTGTGGCACGCGGCTACCTGAACCGTGAAGACCTGACCGCCGAACGCTTTTTGACTGACCCGTTCAATGGCGGGCGGATGTACCGCACCGGCGACCTGGTGCGCTGGCTGGCCGATGGCAATCTGGAATATCTGGGCCGTAATGACGACCAGGTGAAGATCCGCGGGGTGCGGGTCGAGCTGGGCGAGATTGAAGCCGCGCTGAGCAGCCATGCGGCCGTCAAGGATGCGGTGGCGCAGGTGCATGACGGGCAACTGTTGACCTGGTTCACCGAGCTTTCGCCGGTCGATCCCGGCGCGCTGCACGAGCATCTCAGGTTGTGCCTGCCGGCGGCCTTGCTGCCGAACGCTTATGTCCGCATGGCGCAATGGCCGCTGACGGCCAACGGCAAGCTGGACCGCCGCGCCTTGCCTGCACCCGACGCCGAGGCCCTGTTGCGCCGCGAATATCAGCCGCCCGAAGGCGAAACCGAAACCGTTCTGGCGGCGTTGTGGGCCGAGCTGCTGGGGGTTGAGCAGGTGGGCCGTCAGGATCATTTCTTTGAGCTGGGCGGGCATTCGCTGCTGGCCGTGAAACTGATCGAGCGCATGCGCCAGCAGGGCCTGAGCGCCGATGTGCAGGTGCTGTTCGGCCAGCCGACCCTGGCCAACCTCGCCGCTGCGGTGGGCCGTAACCGTGAAGTGAGCGTGGCGGCCAATCGCGTGCCGGCCGATTGTGAACACATCACCGGTGACATGCTGGCGCTGCTGCAACTGGACCAGGCCAACATCGAGCGGATCGTCGCCACAGTACCGGGCGGGGCGCGCAATGTGCAGGAAATCTACCCGCTGGCGCCGCTGCAGGAAGGCTTGCTCTATCACCATATGACCGCCGGTGAGCGCGATCCCTATCAACAGCACGCGCTGTTCGCGTTTGCCAGCCGCGAGCGTTTCGAGGCCTTCGCGGCGGCCTTGCAGCAGGTGATCGATCGTCACGACATTCTGCGTACCAGCCTGTTCTGGGAGGGGCTTGAGCAACCGGTGCAGGTGGTCTGGCGTGAGGCCCGGCTAAGCGTTGAAAACCTGAGCCTGGATGCCCGGCAGGGCGATGCGCAGCAGCAATTGCGCGAGCGTTTCGATGCCGCGCGGCGCCCGCTGGATATCTGCCGCGCACCGATGATGGCGCTGGCCGGTGCTGAAGATGTGCAGCAAGGGCGTTGGCTGGGGCTGTTGCAGTTCCACCACCTGATCAACGACGCCACCTCCACGGCGGTGCTGATGGCCGAAATTCATGCCCTGTTGCAGGGGGCCGGTGCGACCCTGAGCGCACCGGTGCCGTATCGCAATTATGTGGCCCAGGCCGGGTCGGGCAATCATCAGGCCGGGCATGAGGTGTTTTTCCGTGAATGGCTGGGGGATGTTGACGAGCCGACCCTGGCCTTCGACCTGCGTGAGCGCCCGCTCGACGACCATGACCATCAAGAGGCGCGGGCCTGGCTGGACCAGCGCCTGGCCGAGCGCTTGCGTCATGAGGCGCGGCATTGGGGCGTCAGCCCGGCCAGCCTCTATCACTTGGCCTGGGCCCAGGTGCTGAGCCTGCTGGCCGGTCGCGACGATGTGGTGTTCGGTACGGTGCTGCTCGGCCGTCTGCTGGCCGGCGACGGTGCCGATCGGGCCATGGGCATGTTCATCAATACCTTGCCGCTGCGGGTCAATCTTGCCGGCCAGAGTGTCAGCCGCGCCGCCGCTGATGTGCATGGGCGGCTGGCCGCGCTGCTGGCCCATGAGCATGCGCCGCTGGCGCAGGTGCTGCGGTGCAGCGCGCTGACGGGCAATACGCCGCTGTTCAACAGCCTGCTCAATTACCGGCATGCAGCAAATCAGGATGAAGCAAAACTGCCGGGCATCGAGCTATTGAGCAGCACTGAAGTGGTTAGCTACGCCCTGATGCTGGCAGTCGACGACACGGACAGCGGTTTCCGGCTCAGCGCGCGGGTGCCGCGCCAGATCGGCGCGCAACGGGTTCTGGACTATCTGCGCACCGCCATCGAGGGGCTGGTTCAGGCACTGGAGTGCGAGCCGCATAAACCTTTACATCAGGTGGCGGTCACCCCTGATCACGAAGTCCGGCGCTGGTGGCTGGACTACAACGCAACCGCTACCGACTGGCTCATCGAGCAGGGCGTGCAAACCCTGTTCGAGGCTCAGGTGCGGCGCACGCCTGAGGCCATCGCCCTGCAAGCCGCAGACCGCAGCCTGAGCTATGCGCAGCTCAACGTTGAAGCCAACCGCCTGGCGCATCGGTTGATTGCCCTCGGGGTCAAACCTGATCAGCGAGTGGCCTTGTGCGTGGAGCGCGGTGTGGAGCTGGTCGTCGGTTTGCTGGGCATTCTCAAGGCCGGCGGCGCCTATGTGCCGCTGGACCCCGGCTACCCGGCCGAACGTCTGGACTACATGCTGCGCGACAGCGCGCCGGTGGCGCTACTGGTGCATGCCGCGACCCGCACGCAACTGAGCCTGCATGAGCTCCCGCGGCTTGATTTCGACCAGTGCGACTGGCAGCAACATCCCGACAGCAACCCGCAGCCTGTCGGTTTCAGCGCCGCCAACCTGGCGTACATGATCTACACCTCAGGCTCTACCGGCACCCCCAAGGGGGTGATGATCGAGCATCGCGGTTTATGCAACCTGGTGCACTGGGGCTCGCAACTGATCCCGCCGCGTCCGGATGCGGCATTACTGCAAAAGGCGCCGTTCAGCTTCGACGGTTCGGTGTGGGAGTTCTTCTGGCCGCTGACCGCCGGGCTGCGGCTGGTGCTGGCCGCGCCGGACGGGCATCGCGACCCGGACTATCTGGTGCGTGAGGTTCGCCAGCGGCGCATCAGTGTGGTCAAGTTCGTGCCGGCGCTGTTGCAGCAGTTTCTTGATGCCGAGGGTGTCGAGCAGTGCACCAGCCTGACCGATGTGGTGTGTGGCGGCGGCGAGCTGACGGCCTCGCTGGCCCGTCAGGTTCGTGAGCGCTTGCCGCAGGTGCGGCTGCACAACGTCTACGGCCCCACCGAGGCCACCGTAGACAGCAGCGCCTTCACGCTGGAGCCGCACATGCCGCTGCCGGACAATGCGCTACCGATTGGTTGTCCCTTGCCCAATACCCGTGCCTACGTGCTCGATGCCCATGACCGGCCGGTGCCGCAAGGCGTGAGCGGCCAGTTGCATGTTGGCGGGGTGGGCGTTGCGCGTGGCTATAAAGGCCTGAGTCAACATAACGCCGAGCGCTTTATCGCCAGCCCCTTTGTGGCCGGTGACCGGCTGTATCGAACGGGCGATCTGGTGCGCATGGAGGCAGACGGTAATCTGGTGTTTCTCGGCCGCAATGACTTCCAGGTCAAGCTGCATGGCTTGCGCCTGGAGCTGGGCGAGATCGAAGCGCGGCTGATGCAGCATGTGGCGCTGCACGAGGTGGTGGTGCTGCTGCGTGAACAGCGTCTGGTGGCCTATTTCACCCTGCTGGCGGGGCATTGCGCGCCGGGTATCGAAGCTCTGCGCGCCCATGTGCTTGAACAGCTGCCGGATTACATGACCCCTTCGGCGTTCGTCTGCCTGCCGGTCATGCCGCTCAGCCCCAACGGCAAGGTCGAGCGCAAGGCGCTGCCCGAACCCGGCCAGGACGCGGTGCTCAGCCGTGACTATCGGGCGCCGGAAGGCGACACCCAGACCACCCTGGCGCGGATCTGGGCGCAATTGCTGGGGGTCGAGCGGGTAGGGCGCGACGACAACTTCTTCGAGTTGGGCGGTCACTCGTTGCTGGCCGTGACCCTGGTGGCACGGATGCGCCAGGCCGGCCTGCACGCGGATGCCCGCGCGCTGTTCAGCCATCCGACCCTGGCGGATCTGGCGCTGCACACCCGGCATGAGGCGCAGCAGCCACAGGTCATTCCGGCGACCACCATCCCGAGCCTGAACCGCAAACGCAGGATTTGACGTCGTCGTCAGCCAGCGCTCAGGCCTGGCTGCGCAGCACAGCCATCCTGCGGCTGACCGACGAGCTGAACACCCGCTCCAGGGTGTCCAGCTCGGCCTGCGCCAAGCCTTGAGAACAGGCCAGGCCGAGGGTAAAGCCCTCGGCAACCCCGGCGAGCCGGGACATTTCCAGCACCCCGTCGGCGCGTTCGATATCGGCCAGAATCTGAATGGCTTCGGTCTTCACAGCATCGGGTATCAGCAGGTCGGGCAGAGACATGAGCTTCACCATATGAGGACTATCTGGGCACTCAGCGTAACAGCAAAACCGCGAGCCGGTGCGGCCCCGGAGCAATCACCGGCAAGCCAGGGATAGCTCAGGGCGCCAGGGTGGCGTTGTCGATCACAAAGCGATACTTGACGTCCCCCTTGAGCATCCGCTCGTAGGCTTGGTTGATCTGTTCGGCAGCGATCAGCTCGATGTCCGAGACGATGTTGTGTTCGGCGCAGAAGTCGAGCATTTGCTGGGTTTCAGCGATGCCGCCGATCATCGAACCGGCCAGGGTGCGGCGTTTGGTGATCAGATTGAACACGTTCGGCGACGGGTGCGGCGAAGCTGGCGCGCCGACCAGGGTCATGCAGGCATCGCGCTTGAGTAGCACCAGCAGGGCATCAAGGTCGTGGGGCGCCGCCACGGTGTTGAGGATCAAATCGAAACTCTTGCGGTGGGCAGCCAGTTCGTCCGGATTACCGGTCACCACCACTTCATCGGCACCCAGTTGCCGCGCCGCTTCACGCTTGGACTCGGAAGTGGTGAAGGCCACCACCTGGGCGCCCAGGGCGTGGGCCAGCTTGATGCCCATGTGCCCCAGGCCACCGATACCAACAATGCCGACCTTTTTGCCTGGGCCGATGTTCCAGTGGCGCAGCGGCGACCAGGTGGTGATGCCGGCACACAGCAGCGGCGCCACGGCGGCCAGTTGTGCTTGCGGATGGCGAATGCGCAATACATAACGCTGGTGCACCACAATCTGCTGCGAGTAGCCGCCAAGGGTGTAGCCAGGGGCGTCCGGGGTCGGGAAGTTGTAGGTGCCGATCATGCCGTCGCAGTAGTTTTCCAGCCCTTGGTCGCAGTCTTCACAGTGCTGGCAACTGTCGACGATGCAACCGACGCCGACCAGATCACCGACCTGGAAACCGGACACCTGAGCGCCGGTGGCGGTAACCCGACCGACGATTTCGTGACCGGGGACACAGGGAAACTGAGTACCGGCCCACTCGGCGCGCACCTGATGCAGGTCGGAGTGGCAGATACCGCAGAAGGCGATGTCGATCTGCACATCGTCGGCGCCAGGCGCGCGGCGGGTGATTTGCAACGGGACGAGCGGCTGGTCGCCAGCATGGGCGCCGTAAGCATGGATGGTCATGGGAAAACTCCAGGCGGTTGGTCGTGATGAACATTTTTCCGGGTAACGACCAGAACCGGCTAACGTATTTCGCTGGATTTCTTGCCTGATCCGCTGGCTGTGCACATTTTCAGTAGGAGCACTCTGGCGCCCGAATTATTCTGCACATCTCAAGCAAATAGCCTGCAGGTTCGCTCGCCCATGACCACCCCACAAGCTTCACTGGCCCGCCTGATCGCTCGGCAGGTTGCCGAACCGGGAGACCTTGAAACGGCCATCAGCGGGCTGACCCTGTACCGGCGTAACGAGCTGGCGCCGCCCCAAAGCTGCATGGTGCCGCCCAGCATCGTGTTGGTCGCTCAGGGCGCCAAGCAGCTCTGGGCGGGCGGTGAGGGCTTTGCTTACGACAGTTCGCGGTTTCTGGTCACCTCGCTTGACCTGCCGGCCAACTCAGAAGTGACCCAGGCCAGTCCTGAACAGCCGTGCCTGGGGTTGGTGTTCAAACTGGACCTGCGGGTCATGGCGGAGCTGATTGCGTTGGGCGGCCTGGCGCTCAGTCGTGACAAAACTCCCGGCAAGAGTGTCGGCATCGGCACCGCCACCCCGGCGATCCTGACGCCGATGGTGCGCTTGCTGGAATTGCTCGATGAGCCCGAGGCCATTGCGGTGCTGGCGCCGATGGTCCAGCGCGAGATTCATTACCGGCTGCTATGCGGCGACCAAGGCGCCAAACTGCGCCAGATCGTCAGTGTCGACAGTCAGGGGCACCGGATCGCGCGGGCGATTGACTGGCTGAAACTCAACTACGCCAAGGCGCTGCGAGTCGAAGAACTGGCGGCGCGGGTGCAGATGAGTTCGCCGACTTTCCATCATCATTTTCGCCAACTCACCGCCATGAGCCCGTTGCAGTACCAGAAGTGGCTGCGCCTGACCGAAGCCCGGCGGCTGATGCTCAACGAGCATCTGGACGTCTCCAGTGCCGCATTCAAGGTGGGTTATGAAAGCCCTTCGCAATTTAGCCGCGAGTATGGGCGATTGTTTGGCATTGCACCCAAACGCGACATTATTCAGTTGCGAGAACTGGCCGCAGCACAGTTGTTGGCGTGAGTGGCAGATTTACGTCATTTTTGCGAAGTACCGAAGATGACCGCTCAGGTAATGAGAAATACTTGGCGCTTTTAGAACGTTTATTCATGAATTGAAGGTGGATAGATCAATAAGTGATATCTATCGCATCGGTATCGCGGCGATGCTGATTAGCTGTTTCGCAATAGCGTCGAATCATCCGCTATAGCCAGCGGTTCGTGCGCATGCACGGCCTTTTCCCGGTTGTGTGCCCCATGGGGTGCTGCTGTTTCGGCATCTTGTGCGCAACCGGCAAATTCTTAGAATCGGCGCCATCAAGCAGTTATTCACGCTTATCGATAACGGAGTTTCGATCATGATGAACGCAATGCAGATGCCGATGAACACTTCCATGCCAATGATGCCGATGATGGGCATGCCGATGATGATGGCGACCATGAAGTGCGAAATGATGGCCGACGCCATGATGTGCACCATCAAGCCTGCGGCCGGCATGGACATGGCCATGTTCAAGAACAACGCCGAAATGATGGCGATGATGATGAACTGCGGCATGCCGATGATGATGCATTGCGGCAACATGGCGATGATGTGCGTGTCCGAGAACGGCATGAACATGATGAACATGATGGCCGGCATGAACATGCCAATGATGATGCCGATGGGCATGCCCATGCCGATGATGAAGTGCATGATGACCTGCACCATCGAAGCCGACTGCATGAAGTGCATGATGATGCCGATGCCAGGCATGAGCATGGAGATGATGAACAACTGCTGCATGCTGATGAACAAGATGATGAACGACTGCAGCATGCCCATGATGATGAGCTGCAATGGTATGCCGATGATGTGCTGCACTTGCTGATTCGATCCGCTGAATGAAAAAGCCCGCCAGTTCGCACTGGCGGGCTTTTTTCATGAAAATTTGTCGATCAGTGGAAGAACTCGGCAATCAGCACCGCGCCAATAAAGGTGCCGAAGTTGGCCAGAAACGAGACCAGCACGATGCGCCAGCCCAGGCGGCGGAACGCTGGCAAGTCCTTGGCGATCGACAGACCGGCGAAGGCCAGCATGGGTGTGATCACCGCCAGCATGTTGATCGAACCCACCAGCCGGGAAATCTCTGCCGCCCATGGGCACAGCGGTGAAGTCAGCAGCATGGCGACCACCGAGACGGTGCACACCGCCGGGATCTTGCGGCGCAGCAGCGAGCAGAGCAGTTCACCGACAAATACTGCACCAATCATGATCGCCATACCGGCAAACGCATCGGGTGACAGCACTTTGTAGCCGACATAGTTGGCCAGCAATGCCAGGCCACCGGCAGCGAACCAGGCACTGATACGACCCAGCCAGCCCAGGTCTGGGGTCTCCAGCGACACTTCGTTGCTGGCTGGACCATTGTCGAACACCGAGGCCTTGGTGGTACGACCGATCAGCGGTTCCAGAACCCGGTAACCCCAGACCGCCAGTGGCAGCGAGATGAACAGGGTGAAGTAGGTGCCCAGCGTGGTGGTGATCAGGTTGGCAGCGGCCGCCAGGGCCATGACTTCCTTGGCCACTTCCGGCGTCTGTTGCGCTGCGATGGCGCCTGCTGCGGCGGCCATCATGCTGCCCGAGCCAATGCCCGAACCCATGGCCAGTGATTTAGGGTCGAAAATCCCCAGGCTGGTGATGAAGCCGGCGACGATGGCAATGAACAGCGCACCGAACAACGTACCGGTCAGGTATTCCGCCAGTACGCCACGGCCCTCCGGCGAATCCATGCCGTAACGCTCACCGATGATCGCCAGGCTCGGCTCGCGACCTACCGAGAAGGTCGCACCGATCGCCTCACGCTTGATACCCAGCAGCAGCGCCACTGGCAGGCCGAGAATCACCGTGCCGACAAAATGCCCGAACTCCTGAAACACCAGCGCCCAGCCAGACGCCATGACCACCGGCAGCGAACCGCCGACCACCAGCCCCAGCTTGGCGATAAACACCAATAGCGCCGGCTGCAGAATGGCTGCGGCGCGGGCCTGGGCGCGTTTGTCGATGGCCAGGGTGCCAGGCAGGCGATGACTGGCGATCCCGATCGCAGCACCGATCAGCAGGGCCCAGACCATGGGCAACAGCACGACCTTGCCGGGCCCCAGCGGAATGCTCAGGGCGCCGATCACTTCGGCGATGATGAGGATGATTGCAGCCCAGATGTACAGCTTGACCGTGGCTGAGACGGCATTGTGCTCGCGCACGGCGAGCGTGTTGGCGTGATGCATATGAATCCCCTTGCCTGCTGGGCACCGGTCAGGATGGCCCAATAGTTGTTGTGTTGTCAGGGAGCGCCTTGCGGCACTCAGGGCAGAAAGCAAATCCATGGCAGGCATGGAGTGTCGCGATTGATCTTTTTATAGGCACCGCCGGTAGCGGGGCGTCCTCAGTATGGCCAGCACCTGGGCGCACTCCAATATTCTGAATTTCATTTGTTGTTGCCTAAAACAGAACGCACAAACGCCAGGCGCAGAAGCTCAGCCGCTGTCGCGGACTGGCCGGGCGGCGATTCGCTTTAGCCGGGAAGTCTTCGCGGCTAAAGCCGCTCCTACCGGGTAATGCCGATCAGTTAAGTGATCTTGCGGCCGAGCTTGGTTCTAGTGGGAGGGGCCGGCCGGCGCCTCCCACAAAGACCGCGCTGCCCTTAACTGATCGGCATTAGCGTGTAGGACCGGCTTTAGCCGGGAAGCTTTCGCGGCTAAAGCCGCTCCTACCGGGGACATGGAGACAGGGAAGGGCAAGCGGGGGCCGGGCGGCCCCCGCGCAGTGGCTCAGCGAGCCGGCAGGTTCTGTTCGACCAGGGCGGTCCAGACCGCAACGCCGGGTTCGATGACCTGGTCGTTGAAGTCGTAGTAGGGGTTATGCAGGGCGGCTGAAGGCTGTTGACCATCGACGCCCATCCAGATGTAAGCACCGGGGCAGGCTTGTAGCATGAAGGCGAAGTCTTCCGAGGCCATTGAAGGGTTGCAACCAAACTGTACGTTGCTTTCGCCCAACGCAGACTGCGCTGCCTGGCAGACGATCCGTGCCTCGGCCGGGTGATTTTCGGTAACCGGATACCCGACGTTGTAGCTCAGTGCACCGCGTACGCCAAACGCTGCCGGCAATTGCTCGACGAATTCGCCAATCAGTTGCTGGACCTTTTCACGCACCGGGGTTTGCAGGCAGCGTACGGTTCCACGCAGCGTGGCGGTTTCCGGCAGCACGTTGATCGCTTCCCCCGCATTGATCTGGGTGACACTGATCACCGCACTGTCCAGCGGTGACAGGCGCCGGGAGGTGATGGTCTGCAAGCCGAGAATCAGTTCGGCCGCCGCGACAATCGGGTCGAAGCCACGGTCGGGCATCGCCGCATGCGAGCCCTTGCCGGTCAGGACAATTTCAAAGGTATCCAGCGAGGCCATCATCGGCCCCGGATTGACCAGCACCTTGCCGGCCGGCACCCCGGGCCAGTTGTGCAGGCCATAAATGGCTTGCATCGGAAAACGCTCGAACAGGCCGTCTTCGATCATCTTCTGGGCACCGCCCAGGTTCTCTTCAGCTGGCTGGAACACCAGATAAACAGTGCCGCTGAAGCGGCGCGTCTCGCTCAAGTGCCGGGCGGTGGCCAGCAGGATTGCGGTGTGTCCGTCATGGCCGCAGGCATGCATGCAGCCCTGATGGGTCGAGCGGTGCGCGCACTGGCCCAGTTCCTGGATCGGCAAGGCGTCCATGTCGGCGCGAATGCCAATCGCCGGCCCTTCGCCGTTGCGCAGCACGCCGACCACCCCGGTGCCACCCAGGCCACGATGCACCTCGATCCCGAAACTCTCCAGCAGGCTGGCGACCCGCTCACTGGTCTGCACTTCCTGAAAGCCCAGTTCGGGCGCGGCATGAAACTGACGCCGCCACACGGTGGCGTCGTCGATCAACTTGGCTGAAATAGTCATCGCAGTTACTCCAGGCTCGCGCCGTAGCCGAAACTGGCCGCCGGGATGGCAGCGGTTTCGACCCAGACGCTCTTCACTTCACTGTATTCGCGCAAGGCATCGAGCCCCGAAGAGCGACCATAGCCGCTTTCACCATAGCCACCAAACGGCGAGCTGACATGGATGGTCTTGTAGCCGTTGACCCAGAACGTGCCAGCCCGGACCTGTTTTGCCACGCGGTGGGCGCGCCCGACATCGCGGGTCCAGACCGCGCCAGCGAGGCCGAAACGGCTGTCGTTGGCGATGCGGATGGCCTCGGCCTCGTCTTCGAAGGGAATCGCTACCACCACCGGGCCAAAGATTTCTTCCTGGGCGCAGTGCAGGGCGTTGTGACCTGCCAATACCGTGGGGTTGATGTAGTAGCCGGCTTTTGCAGGAACCGGTTCGGCACCTTCGCCCACCAACTGTGCGCCGTCTTGCAAGGCACGCTCGACCATGGTTTTCACATGGCTGTACTGCTTGGGGTTATTGATCGGGCCGATCTGGGTCTGCGGGTCGCTTGGGTCACCGACCACAAATTGCTGCGCAGCACTGGCCAGCGCCTGGGTGAACTTGTCGAAGATCGAGGCCTGGACCAGCAGCCGCGAGCCGGACACGCAGCTTTGCCCGGCGCCGGAGAAGATCGCTGCCTGGGCGCCACGCAGCGCCACGTCGAGGTCGGCGTCGGCGAATACGATATTGGCTGACTTGCCGCCCAGCTCCAGCACCGCCGGGATGCAGCGCTGTGCAGCGGCGCTGGCAATGTGGCGGCCGGTGGCCGGCGAGCCGACGAACACCACCTTGCGGATATCGGCGCCGGCAATCAATTGCTGACCGATGCTATGGCCGAAACCGGCCACCACGTTGACCAGGCCCTTGGGTACACCGGCACGCTCGACCAGCACGCCGATGACCAGCGACGACAGCACGGTCAGCTCCGAAGGCTTGAGGATCACCGCGTTACCGGCGGCGATTGCCGGTGCGACCTGCCAGCCGCAGGTGAACACCGGCGCATTCCATGGGGTGATCTGCAGTACCGTGCCAAGTGGTTCATAGGTGACGTAGTTGAGGTGCGAGGTCGGCACCGGAATCACTTCACCGTGCAGTTTGTCGGCCCAGCCGGCGTAGTACTCGAACATCTCGGCGACCTTGGCCACTTCGACCTGCGCGTCCCGGATCGGCTTGTTGGAGCTCAACGACTCGATCTGTGCCAACGCCTCGCTGTGCTGGCGAATCTGCGCGCCGACCTGGTACATGGCGCGGCCACGGGCCTGGGCGGTCATTGCCCACCATTGTTGCTGAGCGGTGCCGGCGGCCTTGCTGGCGACCTCGACCAGTGACTGATCGGCATCGGGGTAGCTCAGCATCAGGCTGTCGTCGTGGGCGTTGCGCACTTCAATCGGGGTGCCGTGGCCCGCAATGAACTCACCGCCAACATAACTGGCGATGACCTGACGATCGCCCCAGAACGGCTGCATCAACTCGATAATCTTGTGCATGCTCATGGTTTATTCCTCACGGCCAAACAGGGCGTTGTCGGTGCGCTGCACGATGCAGCAGAAGTCTGCGCCGTCGGGCAGGGTGGCGCTGCTGTCTTGCCATAGCTGCGCAACGGTGCGTGCCAGCGGCAGGTCGAGATCCATACTTGCTGCAAGATCGCTGGCCAGCCCCACATCCTTGCGCATCAGGCCCATGCTGAAACCTGAGTCATAGGCTTTGTTCAGCACCCAGGTCGGAAACATCACCTGGCTGGCGCCACTGCGCCCGGAGCCGGCATTGAGGCCCTGCAGGAGTTTTTGCGGGTCTACACCGGCCTTGGCGGCCATGCTCACGGCTTCGGCGGTGGTAATCAGGTGCGCGGCGGCGAGCATGTTGTTGGCGATCTTGGCCACGTTGCCCGCGCCACAGCTGCCAATGTGCACACGGCTGCCGCTCATGGCTTCGAGCACCGGCATGACCTTGGCCAGGTCTGCTTCGTCGCCGCCGATGACCATCGACATGCTGCCGGTGGCTGCGCCTTTGGGGCCGCCAGATACTGGCGCATCCATGAACGCAATGCCTTTGTCGCGCAACGCCGCCGCCACTTTGCGGCTGGCCTCCGGGGTTGAGGTGGTGGTGTCGATCACCACCAGGCCCTCGCGGCCCAGCTCGATGATGCCTTGCTCACCCAGGCACACCGCCTCGACATGCTCGGCCTTGGGCAACGACAGGATCAGCACGTCAACGGCCTTGATCAACTCGTCACGTGCCGCAACCGGCTTGACGCCTTTGTCCTGCGCCAGGGCCAATGCGGCAGGCGACAGGTCGAAGCCGCTTACATCGAATCCCTTGCCGGCCAGCGTGGCCGCCATGCCGCCGCCCATATTGCCCAGCCCGATTACGCCCACCTTGAATGTCATGTCGCACGCTCGCTGTTATTCGAAATCATGAATGAAGTGAATGAAGCCAATGGGTCGAGTATGGACAGCCCTCAGTCATCGCAGCAATAATCGCTCAAACCCAATTCTGTTGCTTTTATAGCAACACAGGAGCCTTATGAGTCTGGTTCAGGATCGGCGCATTCTGTATTTCTTCGAGGCCGTACGGCTGGGCAGTGTGCGTGCCGCGGCGGACTTTCTCGACGTGGCGGCCTCGGCGGTCAGCCGCCAGATCGCCCAGCTTGAACACGAACTGGGCAGCCCGCTGCTGGAGCGCCATCGGCGCGGAGTAAAGCCCACCGAGGCCGGTGAACGGGTCTTGCTTTACTACCGTCAGCGGCTCTCGCAACAGGAGGTGTTGCTCGATTCATTGCAGGCATTGCGTGGCTTGCAGAGCGGTTCGGTGGTGCTGGCGATCGGCGAGGGTTTTATTGATGGCCTGGTCGCGCCGCTGAGCCGGTTCTCCGAGGAGTACCCGCGCATCGACCTGCAGGTCAACGTGTGCGGCACTAACGAAGTGATTCGTCAGGTCGTCGAGGATGAAGCCCATCTGGGCCTGGTCTTCAACCCGCCCACCGACCCCAAGATCCGCTCCCATGCGCATACCCGCCAGCCAGTGTGCGTCGCGGTCAGCCCGGAGCATCCTCTGGCGCAGCATACCGAGCCATTGCCGCTCAAGGGGCTGGACAGCTATCGGTTGGCGTTGCCTGGAGTGTCATACGGGATCCGCCAGATCGTCACCCAGGCCGAACACCGCCTGGGGTTAACCCTGACGCCGACGCTGACCTGCAGCACCTTCGCCATGCTCAAGCGGTTTTCGATGCGTGGTGGAGTGACCTTGATGCCGATCTTTGTCATGGAAGACGAGATCCGCAACGGTCAGTTGGTGGCGTTGCCGCTGGAGAGCGAGATCTTCAGCAGCCCGGAAACTCACCTGATCAGCCGCCTGGGCCGTCAGTTGAGCGTGGGTGCCAGCCGTCTGTTGAGCATGGTCCTGCAGGACATGACGGCTTTCAAGGGCGAGGGTTAGAGGACGGAATACGGCCCGTAGGAGCGGCTTTAGCTGCGAAGCCTTTCGCAGCTAAAGCTGCTCCAGTGGCGCCGTGGCAGCGGGCGAGTCGCAACAGGCTTAGTCCAGTTGCTCGGGATGGCTGATCACCAGATACGCCACCGCTTCGCTGTCTGCCGGGTTGCGATAGCGGTGCGGCTGGTCGGCATAGAACAGGATCGAATCGCCAGGGGAGAGCAGGTAGCGCTCCTCATTGACACTGATTTCCAGCACGCCTTGAGTCACCACCAGGTTTTCTTGTACACCGGCGGCATGACCCTGCGAGCTTTCTTCACCCAGGGGGCTGAGGCGGATTTCATAGAATTCGGTCTGGCGTGAACGATCGAACGGGAACAGCGCACGGCTGACAAAGTGGCCGCCGGGGCTGACCAGCCGTTTGCTGTCGCGGGCCGGCAAGAGTTCGACACCCTCGAAGGCGCGTGTTTCGAGAAACGCCGCCACCGAGACTTTCAAGCCTTTGGCAATCTTGCACAGTACTTTGATCGACGGCACGCTGCGCCCGGACTCAATCTGCGCGAGCATGGCGCGGCTGACCCCGCTCAAGCGGGCCAGGGCGTCGAGTGACAGATACCGTTTGCTGCGCAGACGTTGCAGGTTAAGGGCCACCCGCTCGCCGATCAGGTCCTCGTCGGCGGGCGCATATTCAGTCGACAGTGGCGGCGCTTCCTCTGCGGCCACTGCGCTGCGCAGCAGGCTCATGGCCGTGCCTTGCCGATCTGCACATCCTGTTGCGCCATCATCTGGGTCCATGCGTTGAGCCCGGAGCACGCGGCATACATCTTCCACATCAACTCGGCGTTACGGCGTGCTTCACGGCGTTTGCGGTGGAGGGTGAAGTCGATGACGGTAGCGGTGGCTTGCATGGTGCGTACTCAGTGCGAGGTAAGTGGGGCTACAGTAGCGATTTTCAGTTAGACCCAGAAATACTGAATTTACATGTGTTAATTCCTTTTTGGACTTAGCGAAAGCTGTACGCTCGTGCCTCGCTTATGGCGGCGAATGGCAGATTTTTTCGCCTATGCTTAGTCGATAACGTTATTTCCAGACAGGCTATTTGTGTCTATAGGCTATAAGCAACTGGCCACAAGCCAATACTGCTCGCTTATAAGTCCTCGCAATGACCCTCGACTATGCATTTATTCTCAGTACGCTACCGGCGTTTCTGAAAGCTGTTGGCGTGACGCTCCAGGTCGGCCTGATCGCCATCTGCACCTCGCTGCTGGTGGCCCTGCTCAACACCGTGATCCTGATGTTCCGCACCCCGGTGCTGTGCCGTCTGATCGGTCTGTATGTGGAACTGGCGCGTAACACGCCGTTGCTGATCCAGCTGTTCTTCATTTATTTCGCACTGCCGACCCTGGGCTTCAAGGTGTCCGGGTTTGCCGCCGCGATCATCACCATGACCTTTCTTGGCGGCGCCTACCTCACTGAGGTGCTGCGCGCCGGCATCGAGGCGGTGCCGGCGGCACAACTGGAGTCGGGGCGTTCCATCGGCCTGTCGGATTGGCAATTGCTGCGCCACGTGATCCTGCCCCAGGCCGGAATCCTCAGCCTGCCGGCGCTGTTCGCCAATTTCATTTTCCTGCTCAAGGAAACCACGGTGGTGTCTGCCGTGGCGGTGCCGGAGATTCTCTACACCACCAAGAGCTACATCGCCCTGTACTACAAGACCTACGAGATGCTCACGGTGCTGACCCTGATCTGCATACTGCTATTCCTGCCGCTGTCATTGCTGCTCAGCTACCTGGAACGGAGGCTGCAACATGGCCAGTTCGGGTCTTGAGTTGCTGTGGGTGTCGCTGCCGCTGCTGGCTGAAGGCGCGGCGCGCACCCTGTCGATCTCGGCGTTGAGCATTATGTTGAGTACCGCTGGCGGCGTGCTTTACGGCTCGCTGACGACCTTGGGGATCGGCTGGCTGAACGTCTTGCTGCGCATTTACCTGGAGCTGTTTCGCGCCATTCCGGTGCTGGTCTGGCTGTATCTGCTGTTCTTTGGCTTGCCGATCTTCTTCGGTCTGAGCATTCCGAGCTTCTGGTGCGCAGTGCTGGTGCTGAGCCTGTGGGGCGCCAGCGAGGTGGGCGAGGTGGCGCGTGGCGCCCTCAAATCGCTGCCTAAAGGTCAGCGTGAGGCCGGGCTGTCGATTGGCTTGTCTGCGGTGCAGCTTTACGGCCATGTGCTGTTGCCTCAGGCGCTCAAGCGCATGACCCCGCCGACCATCAACATCTATACGCGGATCATCAAGACCAGCTCGCTGGCGGTGTTGATCGGTGTGGTCGACGTCATCAAGGTCGGCCAGCAGATCATCGAGCGTACCTATGAGTCGGTGCTGATCTACGGCGCGCTGTTTCTATTTTTCTTCTTTATCTGTTACCCGCTGTCGGTCGCCTCGCGCGTGCTGGAGCGGCGCTGGACACAAGCATGAGCGCACTGATCGAGTTCAAGGGCTTCAACAAGTTTTTCGGCAGCAACCAGGTGCTCAAAGAGGTTGACCTGCAGGTCGCCTCCGGCGAAGTCATTGTGGTGCTCGGGCCCAGCGGCTGCGGCAAAAGCACCTTGCTGCGTTGCCTCAATGGCCTGGAGCAGGCGCAGGGCGGCGAGCTGCATTTTGCCGGTCAGCAGTTGCTGGCAGCGGGCACCGACTGGCGCAAGGTGCGCCAGGACATCGGCATGGTGTTCCAGAGCTATCACCTGTTCCCGCACATGACCGTGCTCGACAACATCCTGCTCGGCCCGCTGAAAGTACAGCGCCGCGAGCGCAAAGAAGCGCGGGCCCAAGCCGAGGCCCTGTTGCAGCGGGTGGGCCTGGCCGACAAGCGCGATGCTTATCCAAGGCAGCTCTCCGGCGGCCAGCAGCAACGCATCGCCATTGTCCGTTCGCTGTGCATGAACCCCAAGGTCATGCTGTTCGATGAAGTCACCGCCGCCCTTGACCCGGAAATGGTCAAGGAGGTGCTGGAGGTGATCCTCGACCTGGCACGGGGCGGCATGACCATGCTGATCGTCACCCATGAAATGGGCTTTGCCCGCGCCGTGGCCGACCGCATCGTGTTCATGGAGGCCGGGCGCATCCTTGAACAGCGTGATCCGGAGTCTTTCTTCACCCATCCTTCGAGCGCACGTGCGCAGCAGTTTCTGGAGAAGTTCTCTTACGTTGAAAGCCTGCCGGGCAAGGCCAGCCATGCCCGTGCAGCGGCTATCTGAAAGCTGCTAGATAAAAGGACATCTTATGACCACTGCCACCTCCAAATTTGCCCGTTCTTTACTGTTGCTGCCCCTGTTTGGCCTGGGTTTGCTGGCCGGTTGCGGCCAGGGCGACAAGGCCCCGAAGCCAGCGGCTGCCGCACCCGCCCAGGCGGCCGCGCCGGCACCGGCCAGCTACCTGGACAAGATCAAGGCGCGCGACAAGCTGATCGTTGGGGTCTTCACTGACAAACCGCCGTTCGGCTTTGTGGATGAGAAGGGCAAGTATGTTGGCTTCGATACCGACATCGGTCGGCAATTCGCCAAGTCGCTGCTGGGTGATGAAAACAAGGTCGAGTTTGTCGCTGTTGAACCGGCCAGCCGGATTCCGTTCCTGCAAAGCGACAAGGTCGACATCATCCTTGCCAACATGACCGTGACCCCGGAGCGCAAGCAAGCGGTGGACTTCACCAACCCGAACCTCAAGGTCGCGGTGCAGGCGCTGGTGCCGGATAACAGCCCGGTGCAAAAGCTCGATGACCTGGCCGACAAGACCATCATCGTCACCACTGGCACCACCGCTGACGTGTGGCTGACCAAGAACCATCCGGACTGGAAGCTGCTCAAGTTCGAGAAAAACTCCGAGTCGCTGCAAGCCCTGGCCAACGGTCGTGGTGACGCTTATGCGCAAGACAACCTGGTGCTGTTCAGCTGGGCCAAACAGAACCCAGGCTACCGGACCCTGCCGGAAAAGCTCGGCGGCGAAGCACCGATTGCTCCGGCGGTGAAAAAAGGCAATATCGAACTGCGTGACTGGGTCAATGCCGAACTTGCCAAACTCGGCCAGGACAAGTACCTGCTGAAACTGTACGACCAGTATGTGCGCAAGGAACTGGCTGAAGACACCAAACCTGAAGACGTGATTGTCGAAGGCGGCAACTGGCAGGGTTGATCGGCATTGTAGGAGCGGCTTTAGCCGCGAAAGCTTCGCCGCTAAAGCTGCTCCTACAGGGTTCTGTGTTTCCTGCGCGATAGCGCACAGCGCTGCCAGAGTCTTAATGCTCGTTGGCTTTGGCTAACACCGCCTGCAACAGCACATTCGCCCCGGCCTCGGACCAGTGCGGATGAATATGCTCAGCCTCGTTATGGCTTAGCCCATCGACACAAGGGACAAAGATCATCGCGGTCGGTGCCACCCGGCTCAGGTAACAGGCGTCGTGGCCGGCCCCGGAAATCATTCGCTTGTGGCTGTAGCCCAGTTCCACTGCTGCGCGCTGCACCTGATCGACGCAAGCCGCGTCAAAGGCAATCGGCGCGTACTGGAAGATCTGCTTGAGCTCATGGCCTAGGCCGGTGGCGGCGGCGATATCGGCGACTTCCGTCCGCAATTGCGCGTCCAGCTGCTCCAGCACCGCTTCGTCCGGGTGGCGGAATTCGACGCTGAACAACGCGCGCCCCGGCACTACGTTGCGCGAGTTCGGGTAAACCTGCACCCAGCCCACGGTGGCGCGACCTTCGTCGCCCTGGGCCAGGCCCATGGCGTTGACCGCTTCGACGATGCGCGCCACACCGAGCAGGGCGTCGAGGCGATGGTTCATCGGTGTAGTGCCGGCGTGGGCGCTGCGCCCGTGCAGTTCTATTTCGTACCAGCGCTGGCCTTGCGCGCCGCTGACCACGCCAATGGTGATGTCTTCGGCTTCCAGAATCGGGCCTTGTTCGATATGCAGCTCGAACGCGGCATGGATGTCGCGCCCGCCCATGGGTTCGTTGCCCGCGTAGCCGATTTGCTGCAGCGCCTGGCCGATGCTCACGCCTTGGGCGTCTGTGCGCGACAGGCCGTATTCGAGGTCAAATACCCCGGTATAAACCCCCGAAGCAATCATCGCCGGGGCAAAGCGCGAGCCTTCTTCGTTGGTCCAGTTGATCACTTCGATGCTGCGTTCAGTGGCGATGCCATGATCGTTGAGGCTGCGCACCACCTCCAGCCCGGCCAGCACGCCGTAGATGCCGTCGAACTTGCCGCCAGCCGGTTGCGAGTCACCGTGCGAGCCAGTCACTACCGGGGGCAGGCTGTCGTCACGGCCGGGGCGGCGGGCAAACATATTGCCCATGGCGTCGACCTTGACGGTGCAGCCGGCCTCGATGGCCCATTGCTTGAACAGGTCGCGGCCAATGCGGTCTTCTTCGGTCAATGCCAGGCGTGATACGCCGCCCTTGGGCGTGGCGCCGATCTGCGCCATTTCCATCAGCGAGTCCCACAGGCGTTGGCCGTTGATACGCGGTGCCTGGCTCATTGGTCTTTTACCTTGTAGCGGAAATTGCAATGCGACGAGCCCTGCATAATGGTCTGGGTGCGGGTCAGCTCGACATTGGGGTCATAGCCTACGATGAACAATTCATCACGGGCACACGACAGCAGGTGGCCGATCTCGCCCAGGCCCATCTCGTGGTACATCTCGGCGTAGCGGCAGCGGTGCACGTCATAGTCGTAATGGGTCGCATCGCTGGCAATCACATCAACCTTCAAGGCGTCGTCCTGCTCCCACAGCGTTTGCAGGGCGACGAAACCGGCCAGGTCCGGGCCGTTGGGTTCCTTGGCCGCAAAATGCTGGCCGGCCTTGACCGCCGCCTGGCCAACCGCCTCGCCAATCACCGCCTGGGCCTTGTCCTTGCCGTAGTCGCGGACCAGGATTTCGTAGATCGGCTTGATGATCTCGGCTTCGATCCGGCGCCGGGCCAGAATGCCCATTTCGCCTTGTGCAGCGCTCATAGTGGTTCTCCTCTTCACGGTATTACAGGGTAAAAACCTAGCGAGCGAAGGTCAGGCAAGGCGAAAACCGACGAGCAAGCGCAATGTACTGAAGTACCTGAGCATTGCGAGCCGGTTTTCAACGCCGCCTGGCCGAGCGCAGCAGTTTTTACTTGCCGCCGGCTACGCTGACCGGTTCCCACTTGTTGCCCTTCACCTGGTAAACGGTAAAGGTCGGGTTTTTCAGGTTGCCCTGTGCATCGAACGCGATGGTGCCGGTCACGCCCTGATACTCGCTGGCGCGCAGCACCGGCAGGTATTTCTTTGGATCAAGGGAATCGGCTTTTTCCAGGGCATTGATCAGCACACCAACGCCGTCATAGGCGAACGGTGCGTGCAGCTCGATCGGCTGCTTGTAACGTTGCTTGTAGCTTTGATCGAAATCCTTGCCGCCGGGCATTTGCTCGACGGCCAGACCCGGCTCCAGGGCGGTGACGCCTTCGCCGTCTTTTTGCGCCAGGTTGAGGAAGGTCTGGCTGACAAAGCCGCCAGCGCCCATCAGGGTCGCCTTGATACCCAGTTGCTTGAGACGACGTGCCAGGCTGGCGGCCTGGGCGTCGACCCCGCCGAAGAACACCAGGTCCGGGTTCTTGCTGCGGATGCTGGTCAGCACGGCGCTGAAGTCGACGGTCTTGTCGTCGACGAACTCGCGGGCCACCACATTGCCGCCGCCGGCTTCAACCGACTTGACGAACTGATCGGCCAGGCCCTGGCCAAAGGCGGTGCGGTCGTCGAGCACGGCGATGCGCTTGGCCTTGAGGTTTTGCAGGGCGTATTGGCCGGCGACCTGACCGCCGTCATCGTCATGACCCATGACCCGGAAGCTGGTGTCGAAACCTTGCAGGGTATAGCCGTGGCCGGTGGCGACCGGCGCCACCTGGGCGATGCCCGCATCGTGGTACACGCGGGCCGCCGGGATGCTGGTGCCGGTGTTCCAGTGGCCAACCACACCGACCACGCCGGCATCGACCAGGCGCTGGGCGACGGTGACCGCGGTGCGCGGGTCGGACTGGTCGTCTTCGGAGACCAGCTTGTAGGTCACCGCTTCGCCGGCGATTTTCGGCTTGCGCGCGTTGGCCGCGTCGATGGCCAGTTGCGCGCCGTTTTCCAGGTCCTTGCCGATCCGCGCCGACGGGCCGGTGAGCGGGCCGGCCAGACCGATCAGGACGGTCTGGTCAGCCTGGGCGATAGCTGAGGTCAGGCTGCCGAGTAACAGACCGGCAGCGGTGGCGCGTTTGAAAAGGGTCGAGTACTGCATGGGTGAAGTTCCTTTGATCATTGCTATTAGGTACACGCCGGCTGCCCGGTAGCGCGGGTTTTAATTCAATCTTGAGCGCGTGTTTATGTAGGAGCGAGCTTGCTCGCGAAGACGGCAGGTCAGGCGATATAGGAGCTGTGACCTTGCTGACCCTTTCGCCAGCAAGCTGGCTCCTACACGCATCATCATTCTCCAAGGTAGGCGGCGCGCACCTGCGGGTCTTCGAGCAGTTCGCGGGAGGCGCCTTGAAGGGTGATACGCCCGCTGTCCATCACGTAGCCGCGTTCGGTCACTTGCAGCGCCAGCCGGGCGTTCTGCTCCACCAGCAGCAGGGTCATGCCGCTGCGGCACACTTCAGAGATCACTGCGAAGATCTTTTCGACCATCACCGGCGCCAGGCCCATGGACGGTTCGTCCAGCACCAGCAGGCGCGGGCGCGACATCAGTGCGCGGCCCAGGGCGAGCATCTGTTGTTCGCCGCCGGACAGTAGCCCGGCCGGTTGCTCCAGGCGCCTGCGCAGGTGCGGGAACCAGTCGAGGATACGTTCGATCTGGTCGGCTATGGCTGTCGTGTCGCGGCGCAGGTAGGCGCCGGTGTGGAGATTTTCCAGCACGCTCATGCGCGCAAACACGCCTCGACCTTCCGGCACCATGGCCAACCCGCGTTGCAGGCGCTGGTGGGCGCCCAGGCTGTGCAGCGGCTGGCCGTCGAAATGAATGGTGCCCGCACTCGCTGTCAGCAGGCCGGTCAGCGCCTTGAGGGTCGAAGTCTTGCCTGCACCATTGGCGCCGATCAGGGTTACGTGTTCGCCCTCAGCCACGTTCAGGCTCAGCGCGTTGACCGCTTCAATGGCGCCGTAGTGCACCGACAGGTCAAGAATTTGCAGCAAGGCTTCAGGCATGGCTGCCGGCTCCCAGGTAGGCCTCGATCACTGCCGGATTTTCACGCACCTGTTGCGGCGTGCCGCGGGCGATCACTTGGCCGTGGTCGAGAACAGTGATGCGGTCGCACAGGCCCATCACCAGTTTTACGTCGTGCTCAATCAGCAGCAGGGTGCGGCCGTCGCGGCGGATCTTGTCCAGCAGCTCGCGCAGTTGCTGCTTTTCCGAGAGGTTCATCCCTGCCGCCGGTTCGTCCAGTGCCAGCAGGCGTGGCTCGGTGGCCAGCGCACGGGCGATTTCCAGGCGCCGCTGGTGACCATAGGAGAGGGTGTCAGCGCGGCGCTCGGCCAGTTCGCCGATGCCGACGTAAGCCAGCCAGTCACGGGCAATGGCGCGGGTCTCGGCTTCTTCCTGGCGGGCGCGGCGATGGCGTAGCAGGGCGGCGAGCACGCCGTTGCGGGTGCGCACGTGGCGGCCAACCATAACGTTCTCCAGCGCAGTCATCGAACCGAACAGGCGGATGTTCTGGAAGGTTCGGGCGATGCCAGCCTGTGCCACCTTGTGCACCGATGACGGCTCGTAACGTTCACCGTCGAGACTGAACTGACCGCTATCGGCGCGGTACAAGCCGGTCATCAGATTGAAAAAGGTGGTTTTGCCTGCGCCATTGGGGCCAATCAGGCCGTGCACTTCGCCCGCCTGAATCGCCAGGCTGACATCCTGCACGGCGGTCACGCCGCCAAAGTGTTTACTGACATGGCGCAGCTCCAGCAGTGGTTTGCTCATCGACTGACCTCCCGTTGGGCTGGCCATAGACCGGTCGGTCTGAAATGCATCACCAGGATCAGCGCCAGGCCATAGAACAACTGACGGATGATTTCCGGATCGATCAGCACTTCACCAAACAGGCTCATCTGCAAGCTGCCCATGGTCGAGCGCAGCACCTCCGGCAGGGCGGCCAGCAGCACGCAGCCAAGGATCACCCCAGGCACATGACCCATGCCGCCAAGCACGACCATGGCCAGCACCGCCACCGACTCGTTGAGGGTGAATGACTCTGGCGAGACGAAGCCCTGGAACGAGGCGAACAGTGCGCCGCCAATGCCGCCGAACGCAGCGCCGATGGCGAAGGCCAGCAATTTCAGGCGTTTGGTGTCAAGGCCCATGGCCGCTGCTGCGTCTTCGTCCTCTCGAATCGCCACCCAGGCGCGACCGATCCGCGAATCCTGCAAGCGCAGGCAGGCCAGCATGATCAGAACCGCCAGCGCCGCGAACAGGTAGTAATACAGGTGCACCGATGGCACACGCCAACCGAATATTTCCTGGGTGCGCGCCAGGTTCATGCCGAACAACTGGATCGGCTCGATGGAGGCGATGCCTTTCGGGCCATTGGTGATGTTTACCGGCCGGTCAAGATTGCGCATGAAGATGCGGATGATCTCGCCAAAGCCCAGCGTCACAATAGCCAGGTAGTCACCGCGCAGGCGCAGGGTCGGCGCGCCAAGCACGATACCCAGCCCCGCGGCGAGTAACGCGGCCAACGGCACGATCAGCCAGATTGAGGTATGCAGGCCGTCCGGCAAGGCGGCCGCCAGCGCCGGGAACTGGGTCAGCAAGTGCGGCGAAGACAACAGCGCTGCCAGATAGGCGCCCAGCGCGTAAAAGGCAATAAAGCCCAGATCCAGCAAGCCGGCGTAGCCGACCACGATGTTCAGGCCCAGGGCGAGCATGATGTACAGCAGGGCGAAGTCCAGGGTGCGCACCCAGGCGTTGCCACCGGCATACCCGGCCAGCCAGGGCGCCAGCAGCAGGGCAGTGGCGAACAGCACCACACCCAGGTGTGGGCTGGCGCGCCGTGGCAAGTTGATCACGCGGCTGATGATCGGGCTCATGCGCGCACCGCCAGCCGCTCACCGAGCAGGCCGCTGGGGCGCAGCACCAGCACGGCGATCAGCACCATGAACGCGAACACGTCCTGATAGTTGCTGCCGAATACACCATTGGTAAGTTCACCGAGGTAGCCGGTGCCCAACGCTTCGATCAGCCCCAGCAGAATGCCGCCGAGCATCGCGCCCTTGATGTTGCCGATACCGCCGAGTACGGCGGCGGTAAACGCTTTGAGTCCCGGCAGAAAGCCCATATAAAAATGTGCATTGCCGTAATTGCTGGCCATCATCACGCCGGCCAGAGCGGCCAGCGCACCGCCTATTGCGAACGTCAGCACGATCACGGTATTGGGGTTGATGCCCATCAGGCTGGCGACTTGTGGATTTTCTGCCACGGCGCGCATGGCACGGCCCAGGCGGGTGCGGTTGACCAGCAACAGCAGGGCGCCCATCACCGTCGCGGCGATGGCCACAGTGGCAATCGCCGTGAGGTTGGTGATTGCCGGGGCGCTGTCTTCACTGCCGGCGGTGAGCTCAATCGGGTCCAGCGGCAAGAGCTGAGGGAACATCAGCGGGTTGCGGCTCCAGATCAGCATGGCGACGGTCTGCAATAGCAAGGACACGCCCAGGCCGCTGATCAGTGGTGCCAGCCGTGGCGCGTTGCGCAGGCGGCGGTAGGCAACGCGCTCAATCAGCCCGGCCAGCACCGCGCAGACTGCCATGGCCGCCACCGTGGCGATAGCCAGCACCAGCAGGTCCGGGCAGCCGGGCAGTATGGCCTGCAATAGGTGAATGGCTGACAGGCCGACCAGCGCGCCAATCATCAACAGATCGCCATGGGCGAAATTGATGATGCGTAAAATTCCGTAGACCATGGTGTAGCCCAGTGCGATCAACGCATACAGGCTGCCAAGCACCAGGCCGTTGAGCAGTTGCTGGATGAAGGTATCCATGAAGAGCGAAAAGCCTTTGGTTCAAGCGCGGGAGAGCGAAGGCGGCACAGTAGGTAATTATTCTAAATTTATCAAATATCTAAAACTCATATGGTTATAAGTGATTTCGATATGGAATCAATTATCGATTTATTTCAGTAAATATTGAGTGTTCACAAGCAGGTTGAATCGGATTAAGCTCAATACATGAATAAATTAGAACAGTTTGATAATGACCCTCCACTGCGTGCAGTGCGAACCTTCGAAGCCTTCGCCCGCCATGGCGGGGTCAACGCCGCCGCCCGCGAGCTGGACATTTCGCCTTCGGCCATCAGCCACCAGTTGCGTCTGCTCGAAGAGTTTCTCGGCCAGCCGCTGACCTCGCGGCAGGGCCGTAACCTGATTCTCACTGATGATGGCCGCGAGTATTACCGCGCCATTCGCTCGGCGTTCGCGGTGCTGCGCAGCGCCACCGATCATGTTCGAGAGCAGTCGAGCACTCGCCAGGTGACCATCAGTTTGATCCCGATGTTCGGCATCAATCTGTTCATTCCGCGATTGGCTCAGTTTCTCGCCGATAACCCAGGGGTGGACGTCAATGTCACCTACGCCAACCACCGCAGTTACCCGAGCGACGCGGCTGATATTTCCATTCGTTTCGGCACCGGCCACTGGCCGGGTTATCACAGTGAGCCGATGATGTCCGGCGCGGTGACGCCCTGGTGCAGCCGCGAGTTCTACCAGCGCCATGGCCCTTTCGATTCGCTGCAGGCGCTTAGCGAATTACCGCTGCTGCACGACGAAGAGCGCGGGACCTGGGCGCAATGGTTTCACCGTGCTGGCGTGAAGCATCCGGCGGCTTTGCAAGGGCTGCTGTTCGAGGATGGCCAGCTGGCGTTGAGCGCGGCGCAGAATGGCCTGGGCTGCGCGTTGTTGCGCGAGCCACTGATTACCGGGCTCCGTGACAGCGGGGAACTGGTCAAGCTGTCGGATCTGACACTCGATGACGGGCGAGCCTACTGTCTGTGTCGGCGGGCGGATGGGCAGTTGTCCAGAGAGGGGGTGAATTTATACAGCTGGCTCAAGAGCGGGTTGGGAGGCTGACAAGGCAGGATTGCTTCAACCTCTTGTTGGCGCGGCCGGAAACCGCCACCCTGTGCATTCCCTACCCAAGGAGTCCGCTAATGGCCGACAAACAACATCAGTACCAAGTCAAAGTGACCTGGACCGGTAATCAGGGCACTGGAACCTCTGCTCACCGCAGCTACAGCCGCGATCACCGGATCGAAGCGGCCGGCAAGCTCAGTGGCATCGACGGCTCTTCCGACCCGGCCTTTCGCGGCGATCCGGCGCGCTGGAACCCTGAGGACTTGTTGGTCGCCTCGTTGTCGGCCTGCCATAAACTCTGGTACCTGGGCTTGTGCGCCAGCGCCGGTATTGTGGTCCAGGCGTATGAAGACAACGCTGAGGGCGTGATGCTGGAGCAGGCCGACGGTGCCGGGCAATTCACCTCGGTAGTGCTGCGACCCACGGTAACCCTGGCGCCGGGCAGTGATCTGGACAAAGCCCTGGAGCTGCACCATGCGGCCCATGAAACATGCTTCATTGCCCGTTCGGTGAATTTTCCGGTGACCTGTGAGCCGCAGTTGGTGATTGGCTGAGCGGGCCAGCCGCTGACTTGTACTGGGTCGATTCGAGCGCCCCATAACAACAGGAGGTCGCATGTTCAGCCATATCCAGATCGGCGCCCGTGACTTGCCGAGGATGATCGCCTTCTACGACGCAGTCCTCGCGCCGCTCGGGCTGGTTCGCGCCCCTGACGCCGACGATAACGGACCACCGGGGGCTGGCTGGCATAAACCCGGTAGCGGCTGGCCGTTTTTTTATGTGCAATTGCCGTTCAATGGTTTGCCGGCGACCTGGGGCAACGGCGTGCAGGTCAGCTTTGCGGCGGCTTCACAGCAGCAGGTGCGGGACGCCTGGGCGGCGGCGATGGCGCTGGGCGCTACCAATGAGGGAGAGCCCGGCATCCGTGTGCACTACGCGCCCGATTATTACGGCGCGTACTGCCGCGACCCGGAAGGCAACAAGCTGTGCTTTGTGCATGCCAATGATTTGCCTGGACCGTAACGGCAACGGCTCCTGGAATCACCCCGGTCGCGGCCAACCTTTATGGCTAAGGCCAATACTGTTCAGTTAGACCGGTGGGAGGCAGCTCTGCTGGCGAAGACAGCGGCACATTCGCAGCAGATGTAGTGTTTTTACTGGCCTCTTCGCGAGCAAGCTCGCTCCCACCGGGTCCGCAGTGCTTATCTGAACAGTATTGTGGCTAAGGCCAATACTGTTCGGTTAGACCGGCTGCTCCCACAAAGGTATGCGGCGCTTATCCGAACAGTATCGTGGCTAGGGTGGTTGCATCGCCTGCCGTCAGGCTCGGCCATCGGCAACGTCGCGCTCGATCTTGTCGACTTGACGCTGCAGCTCTTCGGCTTCCTGCTCTTTGGTGCGGATCGTCGTCGGGGTGAGCACTTCATCCACCGCTCGGGTTTTGCCAGACGGATCCTCAAGGTCGCGGCGTACCACATCCACCGGTTTGCCTTCGGCATCCACGGCGCGGCCTGCGGTGTCTGCACCTGCATTACGTTCGAGCTTACTGTTGTCGTTCATGGTAATACCTCCCGTGCATGTAAGAATGTTGAGAGTTCTCATGCACAGGAGTTCGACTTTTTTTCACCCGCGCGCTTACTGGGCACCGGTCAGCGTGCGCCGTACCTTCTCCAGCAGCTCATGAATCTGGAATGGCTTGAGCAGGATGTCCATGCTGTCGTCGAGAAACAGCTGACGGTTGATGACGCCTGCCGCGTAGCCGGTCATCAACAGAACCGGCAGCGTCGGGTGCTGAATACGGGCTTGTCGCGCCAGTTCCCGGCCATCCATGTACGGCAGGCCAATGTCGGTCAGCAGCAAGTCGAAGCGTGCGCCTTCCTGCAGGTGCATTTGCGCGGTTTCAACATCACTGCACTGAGTGCAACGATAGCCTGCATCTTCCAGAACCTCGGTCACGAACATGCGCACCGAAGCAATGTCCTCGACCAGCAGTACGTGCTCGCCTGCGCCCTCCAGGTCCACGGCAATGCTTGAGGCCTCGGCGCTTACCGGATCACTGCTGGCGGGCAACATGATGGTGACTTCGGTGCCGCGCCCGGCCACGCTGCGAATACTCGCGTTGCCGCCGGACTGGCGGGCAAAACCGTAAATGCTCGACAGCCCAAGGCCGGTGCCCTGACCCAGCGGCTTGGTGGTAAAGAACGGGTCGAACACCTTGTCGATCAGGGTGTGCTCGATGCCGGTGCCGTCATCGCGCACGGCCAGCGCCACATAGGCGCCGTCTGCCAGATTCGGATCGCCGCTGGAGCGCGCCATGTAGGTGGTGATCCATACGTGCCCGCCGTGGGGCAGGGCATCGCGGGCATTGATCACCAGGTTGAGTACGGCGCTCTCAAGCTGGCTGGGGTCAACCATGGCGATGGCCGGGTGGCTGGTCAGCTCAAGCTTCAGCGCAATGCGCTCGCCCATGGTACGCATCAGCAGTTCTTCCAGTGAGCTGATCCGTTCGTTGACATCCACCGGCCGGGTGTCCAGCGGCTGTTTACGGGCAAACGCCAGCAAACGATGGGTCAGCGAGGAGGCGCTCATTGCGGAATTGAGTGCGGCTTCTGCGTAAAACTGAACCTTGTCCAGGCGTGAGTCGTTGACCCGCTTGTGAATCAGCTCCAGGCTGGTGATGATCCCGGTCAGCAGGTTGTTGAAGTCGTGAGCGATGCCGCCGGTCAGGTTGCCCAGCGCATCCATTTTCTGCACCTGCAGCAACTGCGCTTCGGTGCGGGCCAACTGGCTGGTGGCGTCATTGAGTTGCGCAAGGTGTGAGCGTTCCCGATGGCGGTGCTCGGTGACGTCTTCGACGAACACCAGGCTCAATCCGGCAGCACGGTATGGCGACAACTGCCATTCGGTTTCGCGCAACTGGCCATGAACCCGCATGTTGAGCAGGCCTTGCCAGCGTTCGCCGGCCACCAGGCGCAAGCGCAATTCATCGAGCATCGCTTGCTGGTCGTCAGCAAAGCACTCTTCGAGTCGCTGCGCATTGCGGTTGTCTTCAATCAACTGGGTGAAGGCGCGGTTGCACTCGTGCACCTTGAGATCAGCGTCCAGCACGGCGATCGGTGCCGAAACATTGACGAAGATCTCGCGAAAGCGCGCCTCGCTTTCGCGCAGGGCGTTTTCCGTTTCGCGTACACGCAGCAGGGTGCGCAGGGTCGCCAGCAATACATCAGGATCCACCGGATGGATCAGGTAGGCATCCGCCCCGGCATCAAGACCGGTGATGATATCGCCGGTCTGAATCGAGGCCGCCGACACATGGATGACTGGCAGCAGTGCCGTGAGCGGGTCGGCACGCAAGCGCCGAACAATATCGAAGCCGCTCATGTCTGGCAGGTTGACGTCAAGAATCAGCGCGTCAGGCAGTTCACTGGCAATCAGTGCAAGCCCTTCGCCGCCGGTGCCGGCTTCATGCACTTGATAGCCGTGACGCTCCAGGCGGCGGCGCAGGGCATAGCGCGTGGCCTCATTATCGTCGACGACCAACAGGCGGATATCAGTTTTCATCGACAGACTCCGCAGCCACTGCCAGCGGAATGACAACGAAGAAACTTGAGCCCACCCCTGGCGTGCTTTGCACGCCCACCCGACCGCCCAGCAGCGCGGCAAAGCGTTTGCACAGCGACAGACCAAGGCCGGTGCCGCGCAGGCGTTTCTGCAGCGGTGAGTCGACCTGGGAAAAGTCCTCGAACAGCGTGTCATGCAACTGCGGGTCGATGCCGATTCCGGTGTCGGTCACCGCGAAGCGAATGTGGCTATCGCCCTCAAGCTTCGCAGAAACCCGCACTTCACCCTGAGCGGTGAACTTCAATGAGTTGGAAATGAAGTTGCGCAGGATCTGCGCGAGTTTCTTGTCATCGGTGAACAGGCGCGGCAAACCTACCGGTTCATCGAAAATCAGGTCGACCTGGCCGCGGTCCACGATAGGCCGGAACATGCCGCGCAGGGCTGCGAACAGATCGAACATGTCGAACCAGGCCGGTGAGATGCTGATGCGTCCGGCCTCGATCTTGGCAAGGTCAAGCAGGTCATCGACCATGTCGCTCAGCTCACGCGTGGCAGTGCTGACAAATGCCACCTGCTTGTGTTGCTCAGGGCTCAGCGGGCCGTCCAGTTCGTCGCTGAGCAGGCTGGTAATGCTCAGGATCGAGCCCAGCGGGGTGCGGAACTCATGGCTCATGTACGACAGAAAGCGGCTTTTCAGGTCCGAGGTCTGGCGCAGTTGTTCGGCCTGGGTGTCGAGCTCGGCGTACAGGGCCAGTACCCCTTGATTGGTTTCTTCAAGCTCGGCGCGCAGCGCTTCATTTTCGCTTTGCAGGCGGGCGAGCAGCGACGCCTGTTCGATGAGGTCACTCATGGCGGCTCTCCAGTGCCACGACCAGCACCGTGACATCGTCGCGGCCACGGCAGAAGTCACGGTACAGCACCGTCGCGATCACGGCAGGGTGGCGATAAACCAGACCGGGGTAGTGCTGAAGATTCCAGCGTGACTGCAAGCCGTCGCTATGCATGATCAAAAGATGTCCCTGTACGTGAGGGTAGTCGAACGCTTGAGCCTTGCGGTACTGCGCGCCAACGATACCGGGATGCGAGGCCAGCCCTCGTGAGCGCTCGGCAGTGACCAGGCTGGCGCTGATATTGCCGATGCCGGTGAAGCTCAGGTGACCGCCCTGATCGCCTGCCCGGTACTGAGCAAAGCCTGCAGCGCCGCCGCGAGTGCCGAGCATGGCTTGATGCAAGTCGTCCATCAGTATGGCAGGCGCGCTGCAACTCGCCCGCGCAAAGGCCGCCTCGCCGGCGCGAGCGGCCTGTTCGGCCTCCACGCCATGCCCCAGGCCGTCGATGACCAGCGCATTGAAACCTTGTGGGTGCAACACCAGATGCCAGCTATCGCCGCAGGCTGGATCGTTGTGCAATGAATGCTGGCTCACGCCCAGCGCCAGGTCTGGCGTGCTGTCGCCGCGCGGGTAGAAGCGGGCCAGCACCACCGAACCGCGCGGGTCGGTCTGCACGTCGAAGACGTCGGCCATACGACTGATTGCGCCGAGGCCGATGCCCTGGGTGCCACCCGTGGAAAAACCGTCGGTCAGGGCGGTCTGCACATCGAAGCCCGGGCCACGATCCACGGCCAGAATTTCGATCCCGCAACCCTGCGCGCGCGGTATTACGCGCAGATGCAGCTCACCATGCCCGGCGTGCTTGAGCAGGTTGCTGGCCAGCTCGGTGGTGACCAGGGCAACCCGACCGGCATCGGCTTCATCGAACCGATGCTGCTGCGCGAGCTTTTGTGTGGTGCGCCGGGCGTGTCCCACCTGACTCTGGTCTTCGATCGGCAACACCTCGGTGAGGCTGCCGCTGATATTCATGTCCATCGGGTGATCGTGACTCGCGTTCCCTGGCCGGCGGCCGTGTCCAGTTCAAATTCGTCGACCAGTCGACGGGCGCCGGTCAAGCCCAGGCCCAGCCCGTTGCCGGAGGTCCAGCCGTCGGTGAGCGCCAGTTTGGTGTCGGGGATGCCGGGGCCTTGATCACGGAAGGTCAGGCGCAGACCGACCCGGGTGTTTTCTTCGAGAATTTGCCAGTCCATGTCACCGCCGCCGCCATACACCACGGTATTGCGCGCCAGTTCACTGACGGCGGTGACCATCTTGGTCAGGTCGACCAGACGCATGCCGCACTCGGTGGCCAGCTTGCGGGCGGTTTGCCGGGCCAGCACCACATCCTGCTCGATGGTGATCGGTTGGGTGCCGCTGCTGCGCAGGATCATCGGCGCATCACTCGTGCACGCAGCAACTGCATCCCGCGCTCGACATTGAGCGCGGTGCTGACGCCGGGCAGGGTCATGCCCAGCTCGACCAGGGTAATGGCCACCGCCGGCTGCATGCCGACCAGCATGGTTTCAGCATCCATGATGCGTGACAGGCCGGAAATGGTGCCGATCATCCGGCCGATGAACGAGTCGACCATGTCCAGCGCCGAGATATCGATAAGCACGCCACGGGCCGAGGTCTTGCTGATCAGCTCGGCCAGGTCGTTCTGCAGGGTCAGGGCAAGCTGGTCGTGCATGTCGACCTGAATGGTGACCAGCAAGAACTCGCCCATGCGCAGGATCGGAATTCTTTCCATGGTTTCAGACCGCTTTTTCGACAGAAACACCCAAGCGGGTCAAGGCCAGTTTCAGGGCGTCGGACAGGTTGGCTTTGGTCACCACGCCTTGCAGGTCCAGGCCCAGATGGACGATGGTCTGGGCGATCTGCGGCCGTACGCCACTGATGATGCAGTCGGCGCCCATCAGGCGGATGGCGGTGACGGTCTTGAGCAGGTGCTGGGCCACCAGAGTATCGACGGTCGGCACGCCGGTAATATCAATGATGGCGATTTCCGAACCGGTGTCGACGATGCGCTGCAGCAGCGACTCCATGACCATCTGGGTGCGTTGCGAATCCAGGGTGCCGATCATTGGCAAGGCCAACACGCCATCCCAGAGCTTGACCACCGGGGTGGACAGTTCCAGCAGTTCTTCCTGCTGACGCTTGATCACCGCCTCACGGGACTTCTGGAAGGTGGCAATGGTATGCATGCCCAACGCATCGAGCAGTTCGGAGACCTCCCAGAGCTGTTCGGCCAGTTGCTCCGGCTCGTTACGGTAGTGCTCTTGCAGCAAGCCAAACAACGGCCCTTTGAACGCGAAGATAAAACTGGCGGTCTGTTGCGAGTCATGGCCTAACAGGGCGCGGCTGGCCGAGAGTCTTTCCAGAAACTGGCGGATATCGGTCCAGGCACCGATCGCAAGGGAGGAGCCATTACCGTTTTCCAGGCCCGCGCTCAGCAGATTGATAAATTCAGACGTCTGTTGCTGCAAGTCGTGTTCTTTGAGATTGCGTGTGGCGCCACTGGCTTGCAGGCCTTTGATCCAGTTATCCAGAAGCTGCGTCTTTTTGTTACGGATCGCCTCGATGGTGCCGATCTGCAGTACCGCCATGTGCCATGCTCCTGAGTATTAAATACACCGGCTTCCCATAGATGACCGGTGTGCGTTGACAGACACTAACTGTCAGAAATAGTTGGGAATAATTTCATTATTTGCACAGGAAATATAGAACCTCGTGATTGGCGTCAAGGAACCGCCACCATGCCGTCCGGTCTGCATGTCACCGCCCACATTAAAGCAGAGAGAAACAGCGCATGAACGAGGATGAACAATACATCGCCGACAGCATCCATCTGTGGGTGTGGTCCGGGTATTACACGGCCGAAGAAATGCACGAGATGGTCGACGATATTCTTGAAGATGGCTGTGATGAGGCAATGCTCAAGGCGTTGATCGAACCTGAACTGCAACGCAAGCGCGAAGCGCAGCACAGCTGGGCGCAGCAGACCGATTGCGACCGGCTTGACGCGGTGTTCTACCAGTTACACGAAGAGGGCATCTGCGCGCTGGGTAATGCCGGCTACACCATGTCCGATGGCTTCACGGAAGTGGCCGAAGCCATCCACGACGCGCCGGACGGGCATTATCACGGTTATTGCTTCTATCACGGTCAGGACGTGGAACGGTCGATTCAGGAAGGCGGCCTGATGCTCGCCTTCGGCGCGCTGAACGACGACCTGGACATCGCCATGAGCGTTGCCCGGCGTCTTGTCCAGGCGCTGGAGGCGGCCGGGTTTGCGGTGCAATGGGATGGCACCCAGAAGCAGCGGATCGATGTGGCCGGCTTTCACTGGCAGCGACGCAGTTAAGGCATCGCCCGCCAGTGTGTGCATTATTCGCCCGCCTGGCCTGTGACAGCCATTTGCTGCCCTTGATAGCAGCGGTCAGCGCTTGGACCAATTCCTCACCGCTGGCTGAGCCGTGCGGCCAAGAGCAGCCCGACAAGCCGGCCAATCAGGCGTGAGCAACGACCTTGGTCTGCCTGATCAGATACGCCAGCCACAGACACAGGGCGAAGGCCAGCAACGCCAATGCGTTGAGCAGGTGCAGCATCGCGTTGCTGCCAAAGGAGGAAATCACGTAGCCGCAGGCCAGTGGCGCCGCCGCCTGGGCCAGTAGCGCGGGGCGGGCCATGCGCCCGGACACCACCGCGTAATGGGCTGGGTTGACCACCACCATCGGCAGGGTGCTTTTGACCATTGCGCGCAAGCCATTGCCTACGCCATAGCAAAGCAGACCCAGCACCACCAGGTCCGGGGAAAAGTCCACCAGCAACAGACCCAGAGCGGTCATGCCGCTGGACAGCAGGGCGGTGAACAGCGGCGCCTGGCGCTTGGCCAACAGATCCACTACCCGGCACAGCACCTGGGCCGGACCAATCATCGCTCCCAGCGCGATCGCCGAGGCCAGGCTGTGGCCGCGATCCTGCAGCACAGTGATCAGCACGATCGAGACGCAGGTCATCAGCGCTGCGGCGATGGCAAATAGCAGGGTCATTGCCCAGTACAGCGAGGGCGCCAGTGATTGATCGTTACCTTGCGCAGCTTTCGTCGCGCTAATCGTCGGGGTGTGGCGCTCCAGTGCATAGCGATACAGCGGAAACAGCGTGCACAGCGAGACTACGCCCAATACCCCGCAGGTCATGCGCCAGCCCATGCTGTGTTCCATTATCGCCAGCAGTGGCCAGATAACCGTGGTGCAGAACCCGGAAATCAGCGTGATACCGACAATCACCGGGCGCGCCTTCATGCCGTAAAGTGCCCCCAATGCCGTGAACAGCGCGTCGTACAGTCCGGTGGCCATCGCTGCGCCAAGCACCACCCAGGCCAGCAGGAACACCGGCAGCGAAGGGGCCAGCGCCATCATGACCAGACCCGCTGCGAGGATCAGGCTGTGGGCACTGAGCACCTGCCGGCCGCCGACTTTGGCGATCATCCGCCCGCACCACGGCGACAGCAGCGCTGCGACCAGCAAGCCCAGCGAGGCCGCGCCCAGTACCCATTGATGCGACCAGCCGGTGTCGGCGGCAATCGGCGTGGCCAGCACCCCCAGCAGATAGAACGAGCCGCCCCAGGAGAGGATCTGCAGCAGGCCGAGCAGGATTATTTTCGCGTAGCTGGGCGGCGGTACGGCGGTAACGGTATTCAAACGGGGTCCTTGGGAAAGCAACAGGGTGCGTCGGCGGTGCCGGGAGGGCCACAGCTTAGCGGCTCAAGGCCGGGTGTTACAGCCTGAAATCATTGAGCGGTTGCAGCAAGACAATAAGCCAATGTCTGAGCCTTCGGGCAATCAGTCAGTGCAGCCACGCCTATTGACGCCTGCGCCGCACACACCACACTCTGCCGTGCCCGCCGCCCGTTGAATACGGCTGCTGTATGATGGCGGGCTGCGTCTTGATCCGAATCAGAGTGAACACGTCCATGATCGAAGTCACCGAAGTCTCCATCGCCGAGTTGCGCCAGGCCCTGCACAGCGGGCAAACCACCGCCGTTGAGCTGGTCCAGGCCTACCTGGCGCGCATCGATGCCTATGACGTCGCAGGCACGGCCACCGCGCTCAATGCCGTGGTGGTGCGTAACCCCGATGCGCTCGAAGAGGCCCGTGCCAGCGATGCCCGGCGTGCCCGTGGCCAGACCCTCGGACCGCTCGATGGCATTCCCTATACCGCCAAAGACAGTTATCTGGTCAAAGGCCTGACCGCCGCGTCGGGCAGCCCGGCATTCAAGGATCTGGTTGCTCAAAAGGATGCCTTCACCGTCGAGCGCCTGCGTGCCGGTGGCGCGATCTGCCTGGGCAAGACCAACATGCCGCCGATGGCCAATGGTGGTATGCAACGCGGCGTGTATGGCCGCGCTGAAAGCCCCTATAACGCCGACTACCTGACTGCCCCCTTTGCCTCGGGCTCGTCCAACGGTGCCGGCACCGCCACCGCGGCGAGCTTTGCGGCGTTCGGCCTGGCTGAGGAGACCTGGTCCAGCGGTCGTGGCCCTGCGTCCAATAATGGCCTGTGCGCCTATACGCCGTCACGCGGGGTGATTTCGGTACGCGGTAACTGGCCGTTGACGCCGACCATGGATGTGGTGGTGCCCTACGCCAGGACCATGGCCGACTTGCTTGAAGTGCTCGATGTGGTGGTCGCCGACGACCCCGACAACCGTGGCGACTTGTGGCGGCTGCAGCCCTGGGTGCCGATTCCCAAGGCTTCCAGCGTGCGCCCGGCGTCTTATCTTGACCTGCAGGCGGCGCCCGCTGCACTGGCCGGCAAGCGCTTTGGCGTGCCGAAAATGTTCATCAACCAGGACCCGCAGATGGGCAGCAGTGAAGCACCGGGCATTGGCGGGCCAACCGGCCAGCTGATTCATACCCGTGCCAGCGTGATCGAGCTCTGGCAGCAGGCGCGCCGGGCACTTGAGGCGGCCGGGGCCGAGGTGGTCGAGACCGATTTCCCGCTGGTGTCCAATTGCGAAGGCGACCGCCCGGGTGCACCGACGGTGTTCAATCGCGGTCTGGTCAGCAAGGAGTTCCTGCACGATGAGTTGTGGGAGCTGTCAGGCTGGGCGTTCGATGACTTTTTGCGTGCCAATGGCGATCCGCAACTCAACCAACTGGCCGATGTCGACGGCCCGCAGATATTCCCCCATGACCCCGGCACCTTGCCTAACCGTGAGGATGAACTGGCCGCCGGCATGGACGAATACGTGAACATGGCCAAGCGCGGCATCACGCCCTGGGACCGGATCGCCACGCTGCCTGACGGCTTGCGCGGTCTGGAGCAGACGCGGCGTATCGATCTGGAACAATGGATGCAGCACCAGGGCCTGGACGCCGTACTGTTCCCGACCGTGGCCGATGTGGCGCCGGCCGATGCCGACATCAACCCGGCGTCCAACGACATAGCCTGGAGCAACGGCATCTGGGTGGCCAACGGCAACCTCGCCATCCGCCACCTGGGCGTGCCTACCGTCACCGTGCCGATGGGCGTGATGGCCGACATTGGCATGCCGGTGGGCCTGACTTTCGCCGGCCGGGCCTATGACGACAACAACCTGTTGCGCCTGGCGGCGGCCTTCGAAGCCACCGGCAAGCGCCGCCAGATCCCGCCACGCACCCCGCGCCTGGGGTAGAAAACGCAGGTTGAGTATGCCAAGGGGCTTGGAGAAGCCCCTGACTCCGGTGTACAGCATTTGTCGGCAGAGCCAATTCCCACCGGGTTTTGCGTGGTGCTTGCTACTTGAACAAAACCCTAAGCCTGCAAGTAAACGACGTGAGTATGGGTGTACTCGTACAACCCATGCTTGCCGTCGGCGCCGCCGATCCCGGATTTGCGCACGCCGGCATGGAAGCCTTGCATCGCCTCGAAGTTCTCGCGGTTGATGTAGGTTTCGCCGAAATCGATCTCACGCATGGCGTACATCGCCTTGTTCAAATCCTGGGTATACAGCGATGAGGTCAGGCCGTATTCGCAGTCATTGGCCAGGGCAATGGCTTCATCCAGGTCGTCGACGATCTGGATCGGCAGCACCGGACCAAAGATTTCCTTGCGCATGATTTCCATGTCCGCGCTGCAACCGGCCAGCACGGTGGGTTGGTAATGGTAACCCTGGCCGAGATCGGCAATGCTCCCGCCGGTAATCAACTGGGCGCCTTGAGACTGGGCCGTGCGGACCTTGGCGGCCACGCTGTCGAGTCCCTGGCGGTTGATCAGCGGCCCCATTTCCACATCCCTGTCGGCCAGCGGATCGCCGTAGCGAGTGGCGGCCATGGCAGCGCTGATCTGCTCGATGAACCGGTCGGCCACCGGGCGCTCCACGTAAACCCGTTCGGCGCAGTTGCAGACCTGGCCGCTGTTGATGATCCGCGAATCGCGAATCGCCTTGACCGCCAGTTCCAGGTTGGCGTCGGCCAGCACAATCGCCGGGGCTTTGCCGCCCAGTTCCAGATTGAGCTTGGTGATATTACCGGCTGCGGCAGCCATGATCCGCGAGCCGGTCTCGACGCTGCCGGTGAAGCTGATCATGTCGACATTGGTATGCGCACTCAGCGCCGCACCGACTTGACCCGCCCCGCAGACCACGTTGAACACGCCTGGCGGCAGGTCGGTTTCAGCCACCAGCCTGGCGAATTCAAAGCAGTTGTTCGGGGTTTCTTCGCTGGGCTTGATCACGATGGTGTTGCCGGTCAACAGCGCCGGGGCCATCTTGCGGGCGATCAGGAAGAACGGGAAGTTCCACGGCAAAATGCCGGCCACCACCCCCAGAGGTTTGCGAAACACAAAAATGTTCTCGCCGGGACGGTCGCTGGTGATGATCTCGCCTTCAATGCGCCGTGCCCATTCGGCCATGTAGTCCAGATAGTCAGCGGTAAAGTTGACCTCCACTTCGGCCAGCGCACTGATCTTGCCTTGCTCCAGGGTAATGGTACGCGCCAGATGCGCCACGTTCTCGCGGATCCGGCTGGCGATCTTGCGCAAGTAGCCGGCGCGTTCATTGGCGGTGCGTCGCGCCCAGCCTTTTTGCGCGGCGCGGGCCGCAGCGAGCGCCGCTTCGACCTGGCCGGCGTCGGCGGCCGGGACCTTGGCCAGCAACGCGCCGGTGGCGGGGTTGAAGACGTCCAGATGCTCGCCGCTGGCGATGAACTGGCCGTTGATGTAGTTCTCATAGACAGGCAGGGAAGTCATGAGCAAATCCTTTGGCGTGAGTTCAATAGGTCTTTGAGGCCGTGTGTGGCTCGGCGCTCTGGCGATAGCGCGCCAGGTTGGCCAGTGCAGCCTGGCGCATCAGGCTGATGTCGATGCCCACGGCAATGAACTGGCAGCCCCAGTCCTGATAGCGTCGGGCGTCTTGTTCAGCCGGGGCCAGGATGCCGCTGAGCTTGCCGGCCGCCCGGGTGGCGTCGATGGCCGAACGGATTTTTTCCTGCACCTCAGGGTGCGAAGGATTGCCGACATGGCCCAGCCCGGTCGACAGGTCAGCCGGGCCGATGAACACCGCGTCCACCCCGTCGACCGCTGCAATGGCGGCGGCGTTTTCGATGCCAGCGCGCGATTCGACCTGCACGATCAGGCACAACTGCTGGTGCGCGGTATTGATGTAATCCGGCACCGCATCCCAACGGGTGGCGCGGGTCAGGCCGCCACCCACGCCGCGAATACCATGCGGCGGGTAACGGGTAGCCTGCACCAGGGCACGGGCCTGCTCGGCGCTTTCGACCATGGGAATCATCAGGGTCTGCACGCCGATATCAAGCAACTGCTTGATCAGCACCGGGTCATGGCTCACGGCCCGCACCACCGGTGCGCTTGAGTAGGGCGCAACGGCCTGCAACTGGGCGAGGATCGACGGCACGGTGTTGGGCGCATGTTCGCCGTCGATCAGCATCCAGTCATAACCGAAACCGGCGGTGATTTCGGCGGCATAGCCGCTGGCAAACCCGGCCCAGATGCCGTACTGCGGAGCGCCGCTGGCCAAAGCGGCCTTGAAGCGGTTGATAGGCATGTTCATGAAGGGTTCCTCGCAGAGTCAGTGCTGATAGGGCCGGTGCAACTGGCACTCGGGGTTCAGTTCGACGCCAAACCCCGGCTTGTCCAGTCTCGACAGGCGCATGCGGCCGTTCTCCGGCACCGGTTCACCGAGCAGTTGCGGGTGGAACATCGGCACCACCTGGTCAGCCTTGGGCGCCATCATCAGAAACTCGGCGAACGGGCTGTTGGTGCGGGTGGCGACAAAGTGGTAGCTGTACACGGAGGAGCCGTGGGGCACGACCATCGCGTTATGCGCATCGGCCAGCGCAGAGATCTTGATCAGCTCGGTGATGCCGCCACACCAGCCGACATCGGGCTGGATGATGTCGCAGCAGCCCATCTCCAGCAGCATCCGAAAACCCCAGCGGGTCGCTTCGTGTTCGCCGGTGGTTACCAGCATGCCGGTGGGGACGTTCTTGCGCAGCGCGGCGTAACCCCAGTAGTCATCCGGCGACAGCGCCTCTTCGATCCACTTCAGGCCGAACTCCTGAGCACCGTGGGCCAGCCGCGTGGCGTAGTTGAGGTCCAGGCTCATCCAGCAGTCGAGCATCAGCCAGAAGTCCTTGCCGACCCGCTCGCGCATCACTGCCAGCTCTTCGAGGTTTTTGCGCAGGCCCTGTTCGCCTTCGGCCGGGCCGTGATGCAACGGCAGTTTGCCGCCGATAAAGCCCATCTGCTGCGCCAGGTCCGGGCGCGCGCCGGTGGCGTAGAACTGCAGTTCGTCACGCACCGCGCCCCCCAGCAACTGGTGGACCGGCTCCTGACGGACCTTGCCAAGCAAGTCCCACAGCGCCAGGTCAATCCCGGAAATGGTGTTGATCACCAGGCCTTTACGGCCGTAGTACTGCGATGACAGGTACATCTGGTCCCAGATCCGCTCGATATCGGTAACCCTGGCACCCTCGACAAAGCGCGCCAGGTGTTTTTCGACGATATAGGCCGCCGGTTCGCCGCCGGTGGTCACGGCAAAGCCGACATTGCCGTCGCTGTCCTCGACCTCGACCACCAGCGTGCCCAGCACGTTGATGCCGAAGCTGCGCCGGCTTTGGCGATACTCGGGGTACTTGCTCATGGGCGTGGCGATATGATCGTCGATCCAGTGCCCGTCGCCCTGGTCGTGATAGTCGGCGCCGCCGCCGCGCAGCACATAGGCGCGCACGTGTTTGATGACAGGAATGGCCATGGATAATGCCTCTTGGTCAGTACAAAAAGAGTCGGTGTTGAAAAAATCAGTGTTGAAAGCTCGCTTGCTTGTGCGGCTGCGCACTGCCAGGTGAGCGAATGCCCAGGATCAGCGCCGCGGCGATCAGGGTGGTCACCGAGAGCACGTAAAGGCCGGCCGCCGGTGACTGGAACAGGGTCTCGGCCTGGTTTTTGATGATTGGTGCGATAAAACCGCCCAGCGCGCCGAACGAGTTGATCAGGGCGATGGCGCCGGCTGCGGCGGAGCCGGCCAGGAAGCTGCCAGGAAAGGTCCAGAACACCGGCTGCACGGCAATGAACCCCGACGCTGCAAAACACAGGGCCAGGATGCCCAGTACCGGGCTGGAGACGCTGACCGAGGCGGCAATGCCCAGACCGGAAATCACCAGCGTCAGGGCCGCCACTGAGCGGCGCTGGCCGCTGCGGTCGGCAATACCGGGTACTTTCCAGGCCGCGAGCAGGGCGCACAGCCACGGGATCGCGCTGACGATGCCGACCATCAGCCCGACTTTAGTGCCCAGCAGCCCGGCCACCTGGCTGGGCAGGTAGAACACCACGCCGTAGACGCTGGCCTGGATCAGCAGGTAGATCAGGCACAGGTACAGGACTGCCGGCTGGCAAAGGATTTTGAGCAGGCTGCCGTGGCGTTGTTTATCGCGATCCTCGGCATCGAGCACATTCTGCAGTTGGGTGCGCTCCTCAGCGGTCAGCCACTTGGCATCGGCAGGGCGGTTATCCAGGTAAAAGTAGGCCCAGATGCCCACGGCACTGGCCAGCAGACCTTCTACCGCGAACAGCCACTGCCAGCCACGGCCGCCGAGTACACCATCGAGTTCCAGTAACAAGCCCGACAGCGGGCTGCCGAAAATGAACGCCAGCGGCGCGCCAAAGTAGAAGAAACCCATGGCCTTGCCGCGCACCGCACTGGGGAACCAGTAGGTGAGGTACAGAATCACCCCGGGAAAGAACCCGGCCTCGGCCACCCCCAGCAGAAAACGCAGCACATAGAAAGTCATTTCATCGTGGGCAAACATCATGGCCGCTGACACCAGCCCCCAGGTGACCATGATCCGGCACATCCACAGCCGGGCACCGACCCGGTGCATGATCAGGTTGCTGGGCACTTCCAGTAGCGCGTAGCCGACGAAGAACACCCCGGCACCGAAGGCAAAGGCCGCGTCACTGATACCGGTATCGGCCTGGAACGTCTGCTTGGCAAAGCCCACGTTGGCGCGGTCGAGAAACGCCATGATGTACATCAACAGCAGAAATGGCAGCAGGCGCCAAGAGACCTTGGCCACCACAGAGGCAGGGAGAGTGTTCACGTCAGTTTCCTTTTTGGAGTTATCGAACTGAGCAACAACCGGGTGTTTTGTTGTGGCACTGACTCTACTGCGCCCTTATGATGCCTGACTAATCGAAATTAGCTGTTGGCTGATACTTTAAGGGTATCGGTCTAAAGGGCAGCTTCAGAAGGTCATGCGATGAACGAACACCACCTGTTTGGCCGCCTGCGCTACAAGCATCTGCAGATGCTGGTGATGCTGGGCGCCAGCCGCAACCTGCACCGCGCCTCGGTCAGCATGAACATGTCGCAGCCTGCTGCCAGCCGCATGCTGCAGGAAATTGAAGACCTGTTTGGCTGCGAACTGTTCGAGCGTCTGCCACGCGGCATGCAACCTACGGCGTTGGGCCGCGAGCTGCTGCGCTTTGCCGAGGCAGCGTTGAGCGGCCTTGAGCGCTGCGCTGCGGACCTGACGGCTCGGCAACAGGGCGGTTACGGCTATTTGTCGATTGGCACCATCATGGGCGCCGCACCGGACCTGGTGATGCAGGCGGTGGCGCAGATCAAGGCGCTCAACCCACAGTTGCGGCTGCGGATCATGGGCGATACCAGTGATCAGGTCGTGCAATTGCTGGAGCAGGGCCGGGTGGATATCGCCGTGACCCGGCGCAATATTGACAATGATCGCGAGCAATACCAATTCGAGGCGCTGGGTAACGAAGAACTGATTGCCGTGGTGCACAGCGGCCACCCGTTGGCCGACCGCGAAACCCTGCAATGGGACGAACTGGTCAGGGACTGGCCGTGGATCCTCCAGCCGCAATCAAGCCCTGCGCGTATCGCCTTCGATCAGGCGTTGCTGCGCCAGCAACTGCCGATGCCGGCAGACATCATCGAGTGCAGCTCGGTGTACTCCATGCAGCAACTGGTGCAGTTGACCGACGCGGTCATGGTGCTGTCCGAATCAGCGATGCGCGACTACCTGAAAATGGGCCTGGTCAAGGCCCTGCCGCTGACCATCGACGCGCAGATGGCGCCGTTCGGCCTGCTGCGCCGCAAGGGCGAGCCGGTCAGTCGCGAGTTGCAGTTGTTCATCGACTTGCTGCGTGAACGCCGTGAGCCGGTCTCAGGCGCAAACCAGTGATTCACGGCCGATCTCGCTGATCGAGCGGGCACCGGTCAGTACCATGGCCACCCGCATTTCCTTCTCGATCAGCTCCAGCAGGTGCGTCACGCCCTGGCCACCGGCGGCAGCCAGGGCATAGATAAACGCGCGACCGAGCATCACGCTGTCAGCGCCCAGGGCAATCATGCGCACCACATCCAGACCATTGCGGATGCCCGAGTCAGCGAGGATCGCCAACTGGCCTTTGACCGCATCGGCGATCGCTGGCAGGGCCCGCGCGGTCGATAAGACGCCATCAAGCTGCCGACCGCCATGGTTGGAGACCACAATGCCGTCGGCACCAAAGCTCACGGCATCGCGGGCATCCTCGGCATCGAGAATGCCCTTGATGATCATTGGTCCTTGCCAGAATTCGCGGATCCACTCCAGGTCTTTCCAGGAAATCGACGGGTCGAAATTGGCGCCCAGCCAACCGATATAGTCGGCCAGCCCGGTCGGGTGGCCGCGATAGGCCGAGATATTGCCCAGGTCGTGCGGCTTGCCATTGAGTCCGACATCCCAGGCCCAGGCCGGATGGGTAAAGGCTTGCAGCATGCGCCTGAACGCAGCGTTCGGGCCGCTCATGCCAGAATGCGCATCCCGGTAGCGGGCGCCAGGCACGGGCATGTCCACGGTGAATACCAGGGTGGTGACGCCCGCCGCTTTGGCGCGCTCCAGGGCGTTTTTCATGAAACCGCGGTCTTTGAGCACATACAACTGGAACCACATGGGGCGGTTGATCGCCGGAGCGACTTCTTCAATCGGGCAGACTGAAACTGTCGAGAGGGTAAAGGGAATGCCCTTGGCATCCGCCGCCTGCGCGGCCTGGACTTCACCCCGGCGCGCATACATGCCGGTCAGCCCGACCGGGGCCAGCACCACCGGCAGGGCCAGTTGTTCACCGAGCAGGGAGGTTTTCAGGCTCAGATCCGACATGTTGCGCAATACCCGCTGGCGCAGGGCAATCTCGGCCAGGTCACTGACGTTGCGCCGCAGCGTATGCTCGGCGTAGGCGCCACCGTCGATGTAATGGAACAGAAAGGGCGGCAGGCGGCGCTGGGCTACAGCGCGATAGTCGGTGCAGGCCGAAATGATCATCTGGGGGCATTCTCTGGGGTCATTAACTGCTTCACTTGGCCCAGTCTAGCGGCAACGACCCATGTCGGACCAATCCGGCTTTTTGAGGCGGCGATACCTTTTGGTTATGCCACTGCCCGGCAATCACCGCAGGTGAATGCCGGGCCGCAAGGCTCAGGGTTTTGCCGGGGGCTGATCGCGAGCTTCCTGGCCACGGTCTTGTTCGCGGAGGATTTTCTGCCGTGCATCACGGTCTTTGCTCTCTTGCTCGTCAATGTCCGGGCTGATCCGGGTCGGTGGCCGTACGCTGCTGCCTGAAGCGTCCATGCCGTTGCCCATCACCGGCTCGGTGGGCAGCGAACTGCCTGGCGGCAAGGCGCTGCCCGCCGGTGCGGTTTCGGTGTGGGGAATCGACGATGACTGACCGTCGCCTGGGGACGCAGGTGATGCAGCAAGGGCCGGCACGCTCAGCATGCAGGCCAGCCCGGCAATTGCGAACAGGTTGCTCAGTGAAGTTTTCATGAGACACCTCTTGTTATCAAAAAACAGGGTTAGCAAAAGCAAGGGGTGATCGAAAGCGCGCAGCGCTCAATCTTCGCCCATTACAGGTACGGCACGTGAACGCCGGGAGAAGTTTGTCGGGCGCGACGAACGGCCACTCAGTCGCTGAACAACTCGAACATCAAATCCCGAAACCACTGGTTGGCCGGCTCTTTGTGAAAGCGTGCATGCCAGAACAGGTTGATGGTGATTTCCGGCAGCGGCACCGGCAATGGCAGCGCAACCAGGCCGAACGGTTGCAGGCAGGTCGAGGCAAAGCGCTCCGGTACGGTGGCGACCAGGTCACTGCGCTGGAGGATATGCCCGACGGCCACAAAATGCGGCACTTCCAGGCGGATATCACGCTGCAGCCCGGCGCGGCGCAGATACTGTTCGACTTCGCCGTGGCCGGTGCTGGCGGCGGCCACGTGGACGTGACTCTGCCGGGCAAACGCTTGCGCGGTCATCGCTTGCCCGGCCAGCGGGTGGTCGTGACGGCACAGCACCACATAGCGATGCACAAACAGCCTTCGCTGGTAAAAGCCGCTCTGCAGGTTGGGTTGCAGACCCACAGCCAGATCGATCGCGCCGCTGGCCAGTGCTTCGGACAGCTGAGCGTCGCTGCGCACGGTCGTCACCGACAGCCCCGGCGCACGTTGCAGCAGGGTGTCGATCAACTGCGGCATGAAGTAGATCTCACCAATATCGGTCATCGCCAGGGTAAAGCGCCGCCGGCTGCTGGCCGGGTCGAACGCCGCAGGTCGTTGCAGCGCCTGGTGGAGCAGGGCGATGGCCTGGGCCACGGGTTGTGCCAGCTGTTCGGCGTAGGGCGTGGGTTGCATGCTGCGTCCGCTGCGCACGAACAGCTCGTCGTTCAAGGTGCTGCGCAAGCGTTTCAGAGCGTTACTCATTGCCGGCTGGGTCAGCCCGAGATTGTCGGCGGCACTGGACACCTGACGGTCGATGAGTAGCTGGTGCAGCACCAGCAGCAGGTTCAGATCAAGGTCGCGCAGGTTCATGGGGGCTCCGTCGCCGTGGATGAAGCGCTATTCACAGTGGTGATAGATCCTATGCGATCTGCGTTATTTATCAATACAACCGTGCGCCGCAAGATACAGACATTCCAATAACAACCAGCCCGATGGGGTGTCTTACATGCAGAGCAAATCTCCCTTGCGTATCGCAATCGTCGGCGGCGGTATCGCCGGCGTCGCCCTGGCCCTGGACCTGTGCCGCCATGCTCATCTTCAGGTGCAACTGTTCGAATCCGCTGCTGCTTTCGGTGAGGTGGGCGCGGGCGTGTCGTTTGGCGCCAACGCGGTGCGGGCCATTGCCGGCCTGGGGCTTGGCGAACCTTATCGGCAGATCGCCGACCAGACCCCGGCACCCTGGCAGGATGTCTGGTTCGAATGGCGCCGGGGAGTCGACGCCGGCTACCTGAGCGCCAGCGTCGCGCCGGGTGTGGGCCAGTCTTCGGTGCATCGTGCAGACTTTCTCGATGCCTTGGCCAGCCGCCTGCCAGACGGTATTGCCTGTTTCGGCAAGCGCGCCGTGCAGGTCACCCAGCAGGCTGAGCGGCTGCAGATCCGCTTCAGTGACGGCACTGAGCATGAATGCGATCTGCTGATCGGTGCCGACGGCATCAAGTCATCAATCCGTGATCACGTGCTCCAAGGGTTGGGCCAGCCGCCGGCCGCACCGCAGTTCAGCGGCACCTGTGCCTATCGCGGGCTGATCGACAGCGAAATCCTGCGCGGCGCCTACCGTGAGCGCGGTCTGGACGAGCATCTGATCGACGTGCCGCAGATGTATCTGGGCCTGGACGCCCATATCCTGACCTTCCCGGTCAAGCACGGCCGGTTGATCAATGTCGTGGCGTTCACGACCGACCGCAGCCGGCCCGATCCGCAATGGCCGGCCGACCAGCCTTGGGTGCGTCAGGCCAGTCAGGCCGAAATGCTCGACGCTTTCAGTGGCTGGAGCGAGGCGGCGCAGGTGCTGCTCGAATGCATCCCGACGCCGAGCCTGTGGGCCTTGCACGATCTGGCGGAGTTACCCGGTTACGTGCATGGCCGCGTGGCGCTGATCGGCGATGCCGCCCACGCGATGTTGCCGCACCAAGGCGCTGGCGCCGGCCAGGGGCTTGAAGATGCCTGGCTGTTGGCCAGGCTACTGGGCGACCCGCAACTGCTGGATGCTGAGGTGCCGCTTATGCTGGCCGCCTACGATGCAGTGCGTCGGCCCCGAGCCTGCCAGGTCCAGCGCACCTCGCGCCAGGCCGGCGAACTCTACGAACTGCGCGACCCTGCAACCGCCGCCGATCAAGCACGCCTGGGCCAGACCCTGGCCCAGCGTTTCGACTGGCTGTGGAATCACGACCTTGCGGCCGATCTGCAGCAGGCCAGGCGACGGCTGGGCTGGCTGCAAACAGCCTGAGCTGCCTTGAACGACAATAACGACAATAAAAAGAGTCATGCCATGCACAAGACTAACGTTACCGCCCTGCTGGACGGGGCCCGTTTCAATGCCTTTCATGCCCGCGTGCTGCTGTGGTGCGCGCTGATCATCATCTTCGACGGCTATGACCTGGTGATCTACGGTGTGGTACTGCCGTCGTTGATGGCCGAGTGGGGGCTCAGTGCCCTGCAGGCCGGCGCGCTGGGCAGTTGCGCACTGGTGGGGATGATGTTTGGCGCGCTGTTTTTCGGGTCGATTTCCGATCGTATCGGGCGGCGCAAGACCATTGCCTTCTGTGTGACGCTATTCAGCGGTGTCACAGCGCTCAACGGCCTGGCCAGCAGCCCGGAAATGTTCGGCCTGTGCCGCTTCATTGCCGGATTGGGCATCGGTGGGGTAATGCCCAATGTGGTGGCGCTGATGAACGAGTACTCGCCGCAGCGCTCGCGCAGCACCCTGGTGGCGGTGATGTTCAGCGGCTATTCACTGGGCGGCATGCTCTCGGCCGGTCTGGGTATCGCGCTGATTGGGCAATGGGGCTGGCAGTCGGTGTTTTATGTCGCGGCGATTCCTTTGCTGCTGCTGCCGCTGCTGATTCGCCAATTGCCCGAGTCGATGGACTACCTGGTGCGCAGCGGCCAGACCGCACGGGCGCAGCACATCCTCGCCCAGGCCGTGCCCGGTTATCGTCCGGCTGCCGACGAGCAACTGCAGCAGGGTGGTGCGGCGCGGGCCAGCGTGTCGATTGCCGAGCTGTTTCGCGAAGGCCGTACGCTCAGCACCTTGATGCTGTGGCTGGCGTTCTTTTGCTGCCTGCTGATGGTTTATGCCTTGAGTTCCTGGCTGCCTAAGCTGATGAACAGTGCCGGTTATGGTCTGGACTCGAGCCTGAGCTTCTTGCTGGTGCTCAACGCCGGAGCAATTGTCGGCGCCATTGGCGGCGGCTGGCTGGCGGACCGGGTGGGCCTGGGCAAGGTGCTGTTCGGCTTCTTCATCTGTGGCGCGTTGGCCTTGAGCCTGTTGGCCTTCAAGGCGCCGCTGGCGGTGTTGTACCTGCTGGTGGCAATGGCTGGTGCCTGCACCATCGGCACCCAGATCCTGGCCAACGCCTGCGCGGTGCAGTATTACCCGGCCCAGGTGCGCTCCACAGGCCTCGGCTGGGCGATGGGCATCGGCCGGACCGGGGCGATTATCGGCCCGCTGTTGGGCGGGGCGCTGCATGCTTCGGGGTTACCCTTGCAGGCCAGCTTCCTGGCGTTCGCGTCGCCGGGCCTGGTTGGTGCTCTGGCGGTGCTGGTGTTCATCTGGCGGGGGCGGGTGCTGAGCCGATCGCGGCTGGACAAACGCCAGAACATGGCCGCCAATTGATTTTCAGACCGACCATCTCGAATATCGTCTCAGACGCTGTGGCCCTGCACATAAACGGTGTCGTCCTGCACGCAATACAACGCCAGCGGGCCGCCACCACCACCCGTACAGTCCAGCGCCAGCACGTTGCCCAGTCGCTGGGGCGTGTCGACCCGGGTATGCCCGGTGCACACCCGCCAGATCCCGGTCACACCATGGTGATTGCCACGGCGGATGCGCTCGCGGCCCCACAGCGCGGTCTCGCTGACCCGTGGTGCATCCAGGGCGCCGGTAAAGGCTTGCCAGCTCAGTTGCGCCGGCACATCGGCATGCAGGACGCCGACCATCCCGTTGACGGTGTCGATCTCGATCACGATCGGCAGGCTTTGCAGCTTGCGCACGATCATTGCTTTTGAGTCGTCATCGATATACAGCCACCACTCGGCACCGTGGGCCGAGTAGGGCGCGTGGGGGTTGCGCAGCCAGGCGTCGATGAGCATGCGCTCATGGTTGCCTTGCACCATGTAGAACCAGGGCTCGCCCAGCAGCCTGAGTCCTTGCAGCACGCCAGGGCCGCGGTCGATCAGGTCGCCCACACTGATCAGGCGGTCGTGCTCTGGATTGAAGTCCAGCGCTTCAAGACCTTCGAACAATTCCTGCAGTTTGAAGTGGATATCGCCGACCACCAGGTCTCGGCCCTTTGTGTTGCGGGGCAGTCTGAGAAGTTTCTGATCCATGAACGCGAGCGATCTGCAACTGAGGGGCCCTGAGGGTGCGCCATGTGCTGGCGCAGGTCAAACAAGACCGCTCAGTCGGCCTGGAGCAGGGTGATGCGGGTATCGGCCTCGAACTCCAGCAGTGCTTCACGGCGTGCGGTGGTGATCAAGGTCCAGTGCGTGTTGAGCGGTGTCCAGTGTTGCTGCTGATCGCGACCGATCTTGCTGGCGTCGGCCAGCACAAATACTTCGGCAGCCTGTTGCAGCATTTTTTCTTTCAGCCAGGCCTGGTCGGCATTGGCTTCGCACAAACCGCGCCCGGCGACCACGCCGTCGGCGCTGACGAACACCTTGTTGGCAGTCAAACGCTCCAGAGCGGCGAGGGCCGCGGCGCCGAAGGTGGCCATGCTGCCGGGGCGCAGGTCGCCGCCGAGCAGGGTAACCCGCCCTTCGGGCAGCTCGCGCAAGGCCGGCAGGGCAAGAATGTTGTTGGTGATCACATGCAGGCCGCGCCGCTCCTTGAGCAGTTGCGCCAGGGTCGCGGTGGTGGTGCCGCTGTCCAGTACGATGGTGTCGTTATCCTGAATGTGCGCCAGTGCGGTGCGGGCAATCCGGCTTTTTTCCGGGCCGGACTGGATGCTGCGTTCTTCCAGCGAGGTCTCTGGCGCCTGCTTGCCGATATGCGTTGCACCGCCATAGGTACGCATGATCATGCCTTGCCCGGCCAGCGCGGTGAGGTCACGGCGTACCGTGGCTTCGGAGACCTGCATGATCGAGCACAGACTCTCGACGTTCATATTGCCGTGGTTGGCAAGCACCAGCTCCAGAATGGCCTGGCGGCGTTTGGCGACTTTCATGGCGATCCTTCAGGGGGTGAGGCGACACTTTAGCATTTGTTGCCGGGGGCCCATTGAATCATCTTTGGGCGCTCGGCAACGGCTTACAACGACGCCCCTCCGCAGATCACCAGGCTCTGGCCGGTAATGGCCCCAGCCTGCGGGCCGAGCAGGAACGCGGTCATCGCGGCGACTTCCTCGGGTTGAATGAAGCGGCCGATCGGTGGTTTGCGCGGCGGCGTGCCTTGCCGGCCGGGGGCGCTGAGCATCGGTGTCGCGGTGGCGCCGGGGGCGACCAGATTGACGGTGATGCCGTGCGGTGCCAGTTCGATGGCCCAGGAACGCACCAGCCCGACCAGCGCGGCCTTGGTCGCTGCGTATTGGCTACGCCCACTGGCGCCGTTCATGGTTCGGCTGCCGATCAGCACAATGCGTCCGGGCACCCGCAGGCGTCCGAGCAGGCTGTCGACCAGTTGCGTGGCGGCGGCGACATGCACCTGCCACATGGCCGCGCCGTCTTCGGCCAGTAGCTCACCCAGCGGTGCGGTGCGCATGAAACCTGCAGCATGCACGATGGCGTCCAGTTCACCGACCTGTTCAAGGGCGTGCTCAAGTGCTTGATTGTCAGCCATGTCAGCAGCGACCCAGCGCAGTTGCGGATGCTCCAGTGCAGGACGGCTACGGCTCAGACCTATGACCTGCCAGCCATCGTCCAGCAGACGGCTGGCAATGGCCTCACCGATACCGGAGCTGACCCCGGTGACCAGGGCGATAGGGGCGTTTTCAGGCATTGAAGGGTTCTCCATAAAGTTGGCCAGACGCACTGCCCCGTAGGAGCAATGCCGATCAGTTAAGCGATTAGTGGGTCTGGTTGGGCCCCGTGGGAGGGGCCGGCCGGCGCCCCGGTCTACTCGCGACAGGGCCAGTAAAACCGGCACATCTGTTGTGGATGTACTTCTGTATTCGCCAGCAGAGCTGCCTCCCACAAAGATCTCAATGCTCTTAACTGATCGGCATTACCCCGTAGGAGCGGCTTTAGCCGCGAAAAGCATCGCTGCTGAAGCAGCTCCTACGGCGGTTTAGACCTCCAGGTCTGCTTCAGCGGATCGCCGCCAGCGGGATGTGCACGTGCTTGATCTTCTGCCGGAAGTAAGTGAACGCGACATGCAGACTGCCGTCACGGGCCTGGATGATGCTCGGGTAGGAGTACTCGCGATTGAGCTTCTCTTTGGAGTTGTTGGTCATGCAAAAGCCGTCGCCCAGCTCGATATCCAGGCGCAGCGGCCAACTGCGGCCTTCATCGCGAGAAATCGCCAGGCTCATCGGCGCCCTGGGGATGCCCCACACCGCGCTGCGCCCGTCGGCGTTGGCGCCGGGGGTGACACGCTCATCACCCTCGTCCTCGATTTCGTCGTACAGCGACAGCCGCCGCTGCTCGATGCCTTCGGCGTTGATCGGGTTGTAGACCAGCGCCAGTTCACCGCTGGCCAGGCGCACGTACTGGATCGATGAGTTGTTGTTGGGTAGCTCGGTCGGCGCAGGTGCGCTCCAGGTCCGGCCCTGATCGGTGGAACGGCTGGAATAAACATGATCGGCCCAGCGGCTGCGGAACAGCCCCAGCAGGCTGCCGTCGGCCAGTTCATGGACGTTCATGTGCACGCAGCCGGTGCTGTGCGGCACGTCGTGACGGCTCCAGGTGCGGCCATGGTCGCTGCTGATCATCACCGCGCTGACGTCATGGGTGCCGACCCATTTTTCGCCAGGCAGGGTGATGCAATACCAGACCGGCAATACCCAGTCGCCGTTGCTAAGCACTTCGGGCGGATGGCGCACGAAAGTACCGGCCTCTTCGAACAGGTCAGCGATTTGCCCCCAGCTCTTGCCGCCATCCTCAGACAGGCGGCGGCGCACCACGGCGGTTTCCTGATTACCGGAAATCTGCGCGGTCCAGATCAGCCACAGCGGGCCATCGGGGGCCTGAAACAGAATCGGGTTCTGTTCCGAGCGGGCAGGGTCATCCGACAGTTGCTCGGCCTCGCTCCAGACACCGCTGTGCGGGTCGCGGCGTGACAGCAGCACGAAGATGTCGGCCATGCCTTCCTGGGTGCCGGCAAACCAGGTGCACAGCAACGTGCCGTCAGCCAGTTCATGCAGGTTGGCGGCGTGATTCTGCGCGTAAGGGGTCGGCAGGTAGGCGTCCTGGCGTTGCTCAATTGTTGACATTGCTGGCCTCCGAAGACTGGGTAGCGGGCTTGTTGCTGCGTGGCAGCAGACGTTCGATGCAGATGACCAGGGCAGGGGTCACCAGGGCGATGTACATGTTGTCGATACCGTACGGGTTACCCAGTACATACCACAGGCTGGTGGTCACGGTCGCCGCGCCCAGCCCCCAGGTCGCGCCGCGACCGGTGGCGAACAGCGGCAGGTAGATGGCGACCAGGGCAATCACGGTGATCGACAGGCGCAGGGCGCGGGTGAAGAACGACAGGCTGAGGATTTCCGGCACGGCGAAGACGAACACCAGGGGCAGGAAACCGATCACCAGGCTGATGAGCTTGGTCATCTTGAATTCGCGTTCAGCCGACGGCTTGCACAGCGGTACATAGAAGTCGCGCACTACCAGCGAGGTGATCGCCAGGGCCACCGCGCTGACGCCGACGAACACCGAAGCCACCAGCGAGATGGTCACGACACCGGCCAGCCAGGGGCTCATCGAATGCAGGAACACCGGCATCGCATACAGGCTGTTCATATCGGGGTGCAGGTACTTGGCGACGACGCCGATCAGCCCCAGAGCAATCGAGATCGGCAGGCACAGCAGGCCCGCCCACAGTGCTGAATTACGCGCCGCGTTGGGGTTTTTGGTCGAACTGATCGCCTGCATGATGTACTGGGTGGAGAAGATCGCGCCCACCGTACCGATGATCCAGGCCATGACCTTGGAGCCGCCGATGGCGCCGGTCCAGGTGAAGTAGTGCTCTGGCAGGCCCTGATGGACCTTGTCGAAACCGCCGGCGAGCTTGACTGCCACCCACAGTACGATCATCACCCCGGCATACTTGACCACGGTGTGCAGGACACTGATGTAAGCCACGCTCTTGAGGCCGCCAAAGGCGTAGTAAAGGGTACTGACGACGGCGGTGATGAAGGCTGCGGTGGGCAGGTTGATGTGCATCACCGTGGAGATCGCCGCCGCGCCGCTGATGTAGTTGCCGACGTTCACCAGCAGCAGGGCGTAGATCATGATGATCGACACCATCAGTTTGGCCGAGTAGCCGTATTTGCGCTCAATGAACCCGGAGATGGTGTATTCGCCTGAGCTGTAGAGCTTTCTCGCCATCAGGATGCCGAACAGCGGAAAGCCGATCGCCGCCGCCACCACCGCCCAGGCGGCGGCCATGCCACTTTCGAAGGCGGCCTGCGCGGTGCCGATGGTGGACTTGGCACCGATGTATTCGGACATCATCAGCACGCCAACGATAAACGCCGGCATGCTGCGCGCCGCCACCATGTACTGCTCGCTGTTCTTGCTGCGCATGCGCAGGGTCAGCCAGGTGGTGAACAGGACGTAGACGACAACCATCCCGACGATGATTAACGTCGCTTGAGAGTCAAAAGTTTCCATCATTCGCTCCAATTGTTGTTATTCAGGGCTTGCTTGAGGAAAAGATGCATTGAGGTTCAGGCGTGCGCGGGTTGCTCCAGGGTGCGTTTGCGGGTCGCCAGCTCGACCGCCTGACGCAGTGCCTCGATCAGACTGCGCTCGTCGGCGATGCCCTTGCCGGCGATATCGAAAGCGGTGCCGTGGTCCACGGAGGTGCGGATCACCGGCAGGCCGACCGTGACGTTGACCCCGGCTTCCAGCCCCATGACCTTGACCGGGCCGTGGCCCTGGTCGTGATACATGGCCACCACCGCATCGAAGTCGCCGCGCCCGGCGCGGAAAAACAGCGTGTCGGCCGGCAGCGGGCCTTCGACGCGCCAGCCACGGGCGCGCAGCTCGTCAATCGCCGGCTGGATCTTGGTCGCCTCTTCGCCATAGCCGAACAGGCCGTTTTCACCGGCATGCGGATTGATGCCGCACACCGCGATCAACGGGTTTTCGATCCCGGCGCGGGTCAGCGTGGCATGGGCGCGCTCAATGGTGCGGCGCACCAGACCTGGCTCGATGCGCGCAATGGCGTCGATGATGCCGATGTGGGTCGTGACATGAATGACCCGCAGCGTCGGGGTCATGAGCATCATCGACACCTCTTCGATGCCGGTCAGGTGCGCGAGCATTTCGGTGTGGCCGGGGAAGATATGCCCGCCGGCGTGCAGTGCTTCCTTGTTCAGTGGCGCGGTGCATATCGCGTCCAGGGCACCGGCCTCGGTCAGTTGCACGGTGCGCTCGATATAACGAAAGGCCGCATCACCGGCCACCGCCGATAACTGGCCGTAGGGCAGGTCATCGGGGATCAGCCCCAGATCGATACAATCCACCACGCCTGGCTGAAAGCGGGCCTGCTCGGGCTGTTCGATGGCGTTGACTTGCAGCGTGCCAGCGACGATCCGATTGGCATCGACCAGCCGCTTGGCATCGCCAATCACCAGCGGCCGGCACATGGCATAGACGCTGTCGTGTTGCAGGGATTTCATGATGATTTCCGGACCGACGCCGGCCGCATCACCCATGGTGATGCCGATCACAGGACGCTCAGACATGCTGGGGTTCCTCGTTATTAGGTGGTGTGGGCTCAGAGCGTGAGTCGCGGGCCTGGCACAGATGCGCCCAGGCCTGATAGAGGGTGTCGGGCTGGCCGAAGCCGCCGGCCTTGGTGACGACGGGTAACGTGCGGCCCTGATGGCGGGCGCTGGACAACACCACCCCAGGCGCCAGTTCGCCATGCAGTTGCAGCGCATCGATGTCAGCGACAGTCAGCAGGGCGCGGGCGGTTTCACCGCCGGTGGCGATCAGCGCAGCGGCCTTGGCGGGCAGGGCAGCCAACAGCCCGGCCAGCGCCTGGCTGAGCTGCGCGGCCTGTTCAGGGGCACGCTGCGCCTGATCGAGGCTGACCAGCAAGTCGCTGCCGCTGTCCAGCACACTGGCCAGATGAATTGCCAGCGCCTGCCGTTCACTGTGGGCACTGCCATCGAGTAGCAGCCGTGGTTCGATCCGCGCCCAGCGTTGCCCGGTGCGCTCGGCCAGCAAAGCTGCCTGGGCCTGGGAGTGGCGCGACATGCTGCCGACCACGGTCAGGATCGGTCCGCCTTGTGCAGCCTGCGGCCGGCAAGGCTCGCCTGCGGCGGGTAACCCAAGGGCGGCAGGCAGGTGCAGGGCCAGCCCGGCCGAGCCGACCCAGAACAACCGGTCGGCGAAAGCGGCCGAAGCCAGTGCCAGGCTGTGCAGGTCAGCATCCTGCTCGGCATCGCAGATCAGCACCTGGGTACCGTTATGCAGGTGCTGCTGCAACTGCCCGGCCAGATTAGCGCCACGCACCTGCAGCAAATCCAGAGCCGCACAGTTCAGACCCTCGCCGCTGAACAGCTCCAGCAAGTTGGCGGTGCCGGTCAGACCCTCGTTGCGCCACACATCACTCTCGTTGACCGGTACACCGTCGAGGTACTGAATACTGCCGCGGGTGGTCCTGCGCAGCGCCGGGAACGCCGGTGCTATCAGGGCCATGCCATGTTCCAGCAGGGCGCCGACCTCGCTCGGCAGGTTGCCGCGCAGGGTCGAGTCAATTTTCTTGTACAGGTAGCGACCGCGCAGGGCCGGGTTGCCGAGTACCAAGCGATTGAGCCGGGCAGCGGGCTGCGGCGCCAGGCGGCGGGTGTCGAGGTCCAGCGCAATGACTGGGCAGCCTGAACCATCGGCATTCTGATCGAGCAGCACGCGGGTCGGCAGGTGGCGGGCGAAGCCGGCGGCGCAATCGGCCGCACCGGACAGATCGTCGGCGATGACCAACAGCCCGACCTGGCGAGCTTCGGCACTCATGGCAGCAGGCACCGGTACAACTGCTCAATATCATCCAGGCTCAGGGCCTTGGGGTTATTGATCATCAGCCGGGTGACTTTCGAGGCGGCGACCGCCATGTCGGCCAGATGCTCTTCGGCCACTCCGAAGTCGCGCAGGTTCTGCGGAATCTCCAGGACCCGGGTCCATTGCTTGATCTGCTCGATCAGCTTGCCGGCCGCGAGCGTGTCGCTGTCGCCGGGTTGGGCGATGCCGCACACGCAGGCCGCCCGCTTCAGGCGTGCTGCGCAGCTGTCCATGTTGAACGCCATGACATGCGGCAACAGCATGGCATTGGCCACCCCGTGGGTGACATGGAACTTGCCGCCCAGCGGATAGGCCAGTGCATGCACCGCCGCAGTGCCGGCCGCGGTCAACGCCAGGCCGCCGTACATCGAGCCAAGCAGCATGTCGCTGCGCGCCTGCACCGAGCCTGGCTGCTGATAGGCTTCGACGATGCTGCCGGCGATCAGCCGCATCGACTCCAGAGCAAAGGCATCGCTGATCGGGTTGGCCTTGGTCGAGATAAACGACTCCAGCGCATGGGTAAAAGCGTCCATACCGGTCGCAGCGGTAATCGGCTTGGGCAAGCCCAGAGTCAGGTTGGCGTCGAGAATCACCAGGGTCGGCAGCAGATGCCGGCTGACCACGCCGATTTTCAGTTCTTCGTCGGGCAGGGTGACGATGGCATTAGGGGTGACTTCCGAACCGGTCCCGGAGGTGGTGGGGACCAGCACGGTCGGCCTGCCGGGGTGGGCTACCTTGTCGATGCCGAGCATGTCCTTGAGCGGGGTGTCGTTGCTGAGCATCACCGAAAACAGCTTGGCGGCATCCAGCACACTGCCGCCGCCAATGGCGATCAGCGCATCCGGCGCGGCAGGGGCGATGGCGCTGCGGAACACCCCTTCGATGTTCTCCAGGGTCGGCTCAATCTCGACGTTATCGATCACGGTGACCGCAATCGACTGCGCTTGCAGTTGCGCGACCACCCGTTCGGTGACGCCCAGGCGGTGCATGGCGTCCTGGGTGACCAGCACCACGCGCTTGAGCGGGGTGTCGAGCAGGTGCAGGCGCTCGCCCAGGCTGGCCAGGCTGTCGGGGCCGTGGATGACATGCTTGACGGTTTGAAAGTGGTACATGGTAATCCTCCGGCTTAGGCGCGGTAGACAGACAGCAGACCTTCGAGCTTGTGCACGGTCTGCGCATCGAGTTCGGCAGTCGGGGCGCGGCATGGGCCGACGCGCACGTTGAGCAGATCGGTGGCCTTTTTCAGCACCGAAGGCATGGTCCCCAGCGCGAAAGCATCGCGCAGTGGCCGCAGGGCTTCCTGGGCCGCGCGGGCGCCATCGTGGTCGCCGGCCTGGAAGCGATTCCAGATATCCATCACCACCTGCGGCACGGCATTGGCCGTGGCCGCCACCGCACCGTCGCCACCGGCCAGCAGGTTCCAGTAGATCAGTGAGTCGGTGCCGGCAAACACGGCGAAGTCGTCACTGCGGTAGCGCAGCATCTGCACCAGGCTGTCGAAGTTGCCGGCGCTGTCTTTGATGCCCTTGATTTGCGGATGCTGCGACAGGGTGGCGACTGCCGGGATGCCGATCGACATGCCGGTTTTGGCCGGGATGTTGTAAAGCATGATCGGCAGTGGCGAAGCATCACCAATCGCGCTGTAGTGGTTGATCAGTTCGGTCTGGCTGACCGCATTGAAAAATGGCGTAATGACCGACAGGGCCTGAACGCCCACATCAGTCATTTTTTTGTTCAGTTCAATCACATCGCGGGTGGCGAAGGCGCCGGTTCCGGCAATCACCGGTACCCGGCCGCGGGCCGCTTCCACGGTGAGCCGGGCGATGCGGACTTTCTCGGCCTCGCTCAGGGCAAAGAACTCACCATTGGTGCCCAGCACAAAAAGCCCGTGAACACCGGCGTCAATCAGGCTTTCGATCAGGTTGCCCAAGGCTTGCTCGTCGATTTGCTGACGGGCATCGAAGGGGGTCACGAGGGCTGGAACGATTCCAGTGAACTTCATCGGTGATCTCCATGTTATTGGTCTTGTCATCATCATTGAATGATTGAATCGATCATTAATGGCGATCCTATACGCAAAATTCAGCGCTTAAAAGTATTTTTTCAATCAAAATATCGCTTTGGTCGTGACTGATTCGTTCATTTTGCGGATGCAGGGCAAGCGCGGTTGCGGGTCAACCGGTACAAGCCCTAGCATGAACGCCTTTTCAAGGAGGAACCCTTCATGCTCGCTTCGCTGTTTGCGGTATTGGCCCCGGTGTTTATCGTTGCGGCCATCGGCTATGGTTGGGCGCGCAAAGGGCATAACTATCCGACCGACTTTATCGCCCGGGTGGTGATGACCATCGGCACGCCAGCGCTGGTGCTCTCGACCCTGAGCCGGACCCAGCTTGACCCGGCAGCCTTTACCAGCATGGCGCTGGCCTGCGTATTGAGCATGTTTGCCATGGCCATGATCGGTCTGCTGCTGAGCAAGCTGTTTCGCCAGCATTGGCGCGTACTGGTCCCGGCGTTCATGTTTCCCAACACCGGCAACATGGGCCTGCCGATCAGCCTGTATGCGTTTGGCGACCAGGGCCTGGCGCTGGCAGTGGCGTTCTTCCTGACCCTGTCGTTGTTTCAGTTCACGTTGGGGCTGGCGCTATCAGGGGGCGCCGCTTCATTCAAAGACCTGCTGCGCAATCCGATCATCATCAGCCTGGCGCTGGCCATGCCGATCATTTTCTTTGGCCTGCAACTGCCGCGCTGGCTGATCAACACCGTCGATCTGCTCGGCGGCATGACCATCCCGTTGATGCTGCTGACCCTGGGGGTGTCGCTGGCCAGTATCCGCTTGCATCACGTAGCCAGTGGCATGCTGCAGGGTGGTCTACGAATTGTGCTGGGTGCGGCGGTGGGCTGGCTGATCGGTCTGACATTGGGCATGCAGCCACTGGCCCACGCGGTGCTGGTCGCCCAATGCTCGATGCCGGTGGCGGTGTTCAATTACCTGTTGGCCATGCGCGCCAACCAGTCGCCGGAGAAGGTGGCGAACCTGGTGATGTGTTCCACAGTGCTGTCATTTGTGTGGTTGCCGGTGGTGCTGGCGGCGTTGATGTGACTGTCTGCGCAGGCGCAATATTTTTTGCCAGCTAGATAAGCGACGCCGGATGATGCATTCCCAGATCTGCGCAGCGGCCAAGCCCTATGGTGTCCGTCACCATTTCCAAACTTCTTCCCGGTACGTTGTTACCTCAGGCAGTACAGTGCGTAAGAACGCCAGGTACTGCTCGAAGAGCACTTTGTTTGGCAGGCGGGCTTCGAAGCCTATGGTCAGGTCTGTTCTGTGGATCACGATGATGCGGTAACGGCGGTCTACGGTGACGGCGTTGTATTTCTCCCAAACCATACTGGTTTCCAGTTCGCAGGGCGGTGGCTTCCATTCCATGATGTTCAGGGCAGATATGATCATCGGAGGCACTGAGACGAGCAGAAACAGTATTGAACCCATGAATGCTGCCAGCGCGAGGACTGAAATGATAAGGATTATGCCAATACCTTTGAAAAAGTGCTTTGTATATTTTGGGTAGTAAAGTTGAACATCGACTTCGCCGCATTCCGGGTAGATTCGGTAGTCGAACGTGGATGTGCGTAACATGAAGTAAAGGCCAGACAGTGTCGTGGCTAACAGCGGGCCAGACAGCCAGAAGAAGCTGCCAGGGTCTGTTTCCAGAAAATCGAAAAGTGAAATGATTACGGCAGCTGGGAATATGGAGAATAATATTAGAGTTAGCCAGATGGTTTTTCTGGGAAGGTTGATTCGTTTTACTGTCCACTTGAAAACGGGGTCACTGTTTCCCTGTCGCAGAACGGGAGTGGTACCGATGATTGGCGCGTAGTCGTCAGGTTCTGGTGGCATGCTTATGGGGTTTGGTATCAATATCGAGTGTGAGTATTTGGCGGGAGAAGTGAAACTCCCTGCCTCAAGAGGGTCGGCGATTAAGCTTTGGTAATTGTGCCGGTTCAGATTTGATAAGTGGCAGGTGTTCGTCACCACTTCCAGACTTCCTCCCGGTACGTTGTTACCTCAGGCAGGACCGTGCGTAAGAACGCCAGGTACTGCTCGAACAGCGCCTTGTTTGGCAGGCGGGCTTCGAAGCCTATGCTCAGGTCTGTTCTGTGGATCACGATGATGCGGTAGCGGCGGTCTACGGTGACGGCGTTGTGTTTCTCCCAAACCATACTGGTTTCCAGTTCGCAGGGCGGTGGCTTCCATTCCATGATGTTCAGGCCAGACATGACCATAAGTGCCACTGGGCCCAGAAAGAAAAGCCACGAGCCGACGGAAATTCCCAGTCCGATAATGGTGACGATAATAACGATACCGATACCCTTGAATACGTGCCTTGTATATTTCGGATAATAAAGCTGGACGTCAACTTCTCCGTATTCCGGATAGATGCGATAGTTAAAGATAGACGTCCGAAGTATGAAATATAGGCAGTAGATTTCGCCGATGATCCCTGCACCCGTGAACCAATAGAAGCTTGTTGGGTCAGCGTCTAGAAAGTCCCACGCTAAAATGCCTAGCGAGACTGGCCATATTGAAAGTATCAAAGGGGTCAGCCAGATAGTTTTTCGTCGAAGATTTATCTTTTTTATCGTCCATTGGAAAAGAGGCTGGCTGTTTTCCTGCCGATTAGCGGGTGGGATGTTGAGGGCGGGGATGTGATCTTCGGTTTTTGTTGACATGTTTGGCAAGCTCAATATGAGTGGCTTTGTATGGTTTTATAGATTGTGATGTTTAATGATTGGGGATGTTTAAGTTGTGAAAAATAGTTGCCCGGCTTTGTCTCGATTTGAGTTTTTAACCAGTAACTCGACTTTGCTCAACCCGTCCATGCTCTCTGTGCCAGAACTGTCGAGTTCGATTTGGTAAAGGTATCCTGCATCCGACGGTGATGGATGAACGACATCGTTCGGATACCAGATTTGCAGTTCTAGATAGCTTGCGTCGGAGGCGAGAGGTATCCAGGTGTGCCAGAGAATATCCTGTTCATCTTTTATTTCGGGTATAAATGGTGGCGGATAGTCATGGGAGGGGCGCTGGGTGGTAATGTTTCCCCATTCGCTAATCGGTTTGTAAACACCATTACTCTTGAAGTTTTCCCGGATTGAGGTATCTACTTTTATCGCAGTAAAGAAATGGAATTGTTTTTTACTGCTAATGACCTCGAAGAGCACACTGCTGCCTCTGACCTGTTCGGGAAACCGGATTTGTACCCACGCTCCGTTTTGTGTATTGACCGGAACATGGTTTTTGCCCGTGTAGATGAATTCGGTTGAGTGAGTGCTTTTCACCAGAATCTGTGGGCATAATTGGACTTCCATAAAAGCGCGTATTTCTTCTGCCTGGCCTGCTGCTGTGTCGGCATAGCGATTTTCGGAGGTGAATGACCAGCAGCAGCGGCGGAGCCAAACGCCAATGTTATCCTGCTTTAGATTATTTAGAAGTTTGCTGGCTATTAGATAAATAAGTCCACCTATGGCGACGCCTACTGCCGCCCAGCCGCCAAGAGCCAGTGCTGCGGTACCTATTGCAAAATTTCCTGTAAATAGTGCTGATAAGACGGGTGCAGTCATGATGATCCCCATTAGAACTGCGCCGAAAGACTTGACTCGCAAAAGGTCTTTTTCTAACGAGGTTTTGGCGTTCTCGATATCATCTCTTAACTCCCATACTTCTAGAAAAGCACCCAGGCCGCCAACGACACCTGCTGCAAAAGCCCGAACACGAAAACCACGAACCGCAGTAGCCCAATCGGGTTTGCCCTGCACTTTCCAATACGCAGCCGACCTGCTCATTATGGATATGCTTTTCGTATAAATAGTGATCGGCTTGGCATTCCTGACCACCTGCCAAGGCGCCTCCAGATAAAGCACCATCATCAGATTGAGGCTATACCCCAGGTTGTAACCCAGTTTTCTCAGGTCTTTACCGTCAATCTTTCCGTCGCGGGTGATATCGCTCCAGACAAAGGCGGTGTTGAACAGATTCAAGGTGATCACTGTCCAGCTGATACCGGCGCCATGGATGCCCAGGCGCTGGCTCCACTGGCGCACTTGCTTGCTCCAGTCTTTGACGACGTTCTTGCCGGACTGAAAAAAACTGTACATCTCTTGCTTGAACTGCTCGGCATGGCGTTGGTTTTTGAAGTCCAGCAAGTCAGGCAGCTTCATAGCATAGGCGCGGATGCGATCCTCCTGTGCTTGCAACTGAAGGCCCATGTTACGTCGGTCATGACGGTAGACAGGTTGAGACCAAGCGTTTCGCATGCTGCGCAGTTGCTGAGCATGCAAGGCCTCCAGGCGCTTCCATTCTTTAAGATGGGTCACGAACTGCCGGTTGATCGACAGTCCTTCCGGGGTGTTGCCCAGCAGTTGGCCGATGAGCAGGTTGCGTAACAAAATCGCCAGGGTCGTGGGCTCTTTTTTGGACAACCGGGTGTTGGTGATCATGGCGGCGCTGAGCATGCCTTGGGCGATGGCTTTGCCAGCGCCACTGGCCAACTCTTGCATGGCCTTGAGCGTCGCCTGGGCAGTGGCATCGAGCGCTTTGTACCAGGCGCTGTTGGCAAAATCCCGGTGGTTGAGGGCGTTGTTGAGTTCGCCAATGCGCGTACCGAGGTTGGTCACGTCGCCCATGCCGGCGAGCAGTTTGTTGGCCTCGGTGTCCAGCGCCGCCTTGATCGCGGGGGAGAAGCCGTAGCGCTGGGTGCCAAACAGGGTCGTGGCTTTATTTTCCTGTGCGGTAAGCCATTTGAGGGTCTCCTTGTCTTGCTCCAGGATGATGGTGAGGTTTTCCTTGATGGTTTGCAGGTACAGCAGGGTCTTTGGATAACCGGTATCCATGAACAGGGCGTCTGGTTCAAGGCCAATATGTAGTGCCCAGTTTTGAATATCCGTGCGTGTGTCGCGCACTCGTTGCAGCAATTGCTCATGCACAGGCTGCTGCTGTTGCAGGCACTGCCGTGCTGCCTTGAGGTCAATCTCGCGGCGCCACTTGCTGCGCTCCAGCCAGGTATCAATATCTGCCTGGTTCGGTGCCTTGCCGTATTTCTCTATCAGCCCCTGAAGCAGTGTGGCGCTGCGTCGGTTGCGGTGGTGGGGGCCTCTGAACATCTCCACGGCTTCAGGGGCCACGGTGGCGTTCTCTTCGTAGATACGCTCTTCCAGCTCGTATTGTTCCAGGTAGCCTTCGGCGTCTATCAGGTATTGCTGCGCGAGATAAGGATCTGCCTCTTCGGCTTTCGACAAGGCAGCTGTAGTACCGCACAGGTGTATAACGTCCCCGGCAATCTTCAACCGATGCTCATACTCCGCCTCCCAGCGCTGCAAGGCGGCGATGTCGCCTGCCATCTGCATGCCCAGATCACGGACCAGTGTCAGCGGATCGTCCAGGGCAATCAGCAGGGCGCTGTCCTTGTCCGGCACGTTGCCCAGCCAATGCACGTCCGCGCCCAGCGTCACCCACTCGTCCTGGGGCGGTTCTTCAGGTGTGCGGTCGGGTTCTCGGGAAGGAATGGCCGTGTCGTCAAAGCGCCCGTCATCGGTGACCTGGCCGGCATCGATATCCGCCACGGCGGTGGCCAGCTCAGCCAGCGGCAGGGTACCCGGCTCATTCATGGTGAGGCTGTAACTGCTCAGGTCCAGGCGCTTCATCCAGCGCTTGCGGCTGTCCTCGTGCGAGCGCAGGCGCTCGCAGATGCGCCAGGTCCATTGGAGTGGCGCAAAGGCAATGTGCAGCACATGGTCGCGCGGGTAGGAGAGGTAGGGCAGCCCGGCATCGCTGCCGCTGCGCTCGTTCTGGCCTATGTGGGCGCTGCTCCACTTGATGCGTTGCAGGTGTGCATTGTGTGCGCTGTAGGCGTACTCGTGCAGCGTGCCTGCGGTCTCGTCGAATACGTAGACAAAACCCTCGTGCAACTGGCGCAAGGTGTAACTGCGGCTTTTCAGCGGCGGCAGGCGTGCCCATCGAGCGTTCCGGGCCAGCGGTTTAAGCACATTGGGATTGACGTCATAGCGCGAGCGATCCAGGGCATAGCGCACCGGCACAATGGCAATTTCCGGCCCCTTGAACGGGCAGAGGCTGGTGCCGCTGAGCGGGGTTCTGGAAAATTCGTTGGCGCAGCGCTGGCGTGGGGTGCCGAGTTTCTGATTCATCTGTCCGGTCCTTGGCCCGGCGAATCGCGCCAGGCAGTGGGGCAGACAAACCAAAGAATGTGCCGTAAATAATATTTTTCTTATTTATCAGGTAGATAGATCATTAACGCTGGGGCTTTACAGAATTTTTGTGCAAAAAATCCACAACAATCGCGCAGCTTGTTGCGTTCTGCCGTGCAGGCGGTTGCGCACCGGGTGGCGTCACGTGATATGGCCTTTAGCAGGGTAAAAGCAGAAATTTTTACGTAAGGGCCGGTCATTCGTTGCGCAGTTTACGATCCGCTGTACCCAAGCGCGGTTTACTCATGAAGGGACAATGAATTTCAATATGCTGATTAGAATCAAGCGTTATGTAGCGCTTCTTTGAGGGACGCGTCATTTCTTCCAAGTACCCGGATCCTGCCGTTGTACGCCCCCTGAGTTACCCGCCTTTGATAGTCATTGGGCGTGGTGCTGACCAGTGCCTTGAAGTCGCGCATAAAGTGCGACTGATCGGTAAACCCCAACTCCAGCGCCAGCTCCGAACACGGCAATGTGCCGTCCGCTGTCAGGCTGCTTAGCGCCGCCTGGCAGCGAATGATGCGGCAGAAGGTCTTCGGGGCAATGCCGGTGTCTTCACGGAACTGACGCTGTAAGGTCCGGCTTGTGTAGCCACTCATGGCTTCAAGCTGGTGGACGCGGATATCGCCGCGTCGGGCGATGATGAACTCGACCAGCTTGCCGCTCAGCCCTGAGGTTCGCCGGGCCAGGGACTGGCCGGCGAGGCGGCTGAAGACGTCGGCCTGGTTGCCCAATGCCGTGGCCTGGGCAATCTGCTCGATCAGTTGTTGGGCGCAGGGCAACACATCACACAGATCCACTTCCTGCTCCGCCAGTTCCCCGGTCAGACTGGCGACGAAGCCGGGAATCACACCGGGCTGAAAACGCACGCCGAAGTAACGATGCCGGTTCAATAACTCGACCCGCTTGGCGCGCAGTGGCGTGCCGCAGACCCTTGCGGTGGGCCGATGGCTGTCGCAATCAAAGAGGATATCGACGCAGCCGTCGGGCACCGCGTAGGTCAGGTCGGCCGGCTGGTCCACCTCCAGCGCATAAAAGTGCGAGATCGCCGAATGCGCGTCACGCATCACCCAATAGCCCGATGAGTTGAGGACGAACCAGGGTTGCTCGCAGGTGCTGGTGGTGGTCGTCATTGATGCTACTCAGGCAAGTCTGCTGTCAGGACCGGGCCTGTCCGATTTTTACAATACGCCCTTGAACCCGCTCCCTAGACTCGAAGCCACTTTGTCGCCGTGCTTCGAGATCAACATGACCAATAATACGAAGATCGATTTCATTTACTTGTCTGAGCCGGACATGATTCGCGCTGGCGTCACCGACATGCCGTCCTGCGTCGATACCATGGAAGAGATGTTCGGCCTGCTGTATCAGGGCGACTATCGCATGGCCGGGCCGAACAACGACTCCCATGGCGCCATGGTGACCTTCCCGGAAAACTCGCCCTTTCCGAACATGCCCAAGCCCACCGCCGACCGACGCATGATGGCCATGCCGGCCTACCTGGGCGGTAACTTCTGCACCGCCGGGGTCAAGTGGTACGGCTCCAACATCGCCAACCGCGACAAGGGCCTGCCGCGTTCGATCCTGATGTTCACCCTCAACGACGCCGACACCGGTGCCCCTTTGGCCCACATGTCGGCCAACCTGCTGTCGGCCTACCGCACCGGGGCCATTCCTGGCGTCGGCGCACGGCACCTGGCGCGTAAGGACTCGAAGGTCATCGGCCTGTTGGGGCCAGGGGTGATGGGCAAGACCTCGGTCGCCGCGTTCATGGCCGTGTGTCCGCAGATTGACACGATCAAGATCAAGGGCCGTGGGCAAAAGAGCCTGGATGACTTCATCACCTGGGTGCAAGTGACCTTCCCGCAGATCGTCAACATCCAGGTGGTCGAGACCCTCGAAGAGGTGGTGCGCGGTTCGGACCTGGTGACCTATTGCAGCTCTGGCGAGGTGGGCGACCCGGCGCTGTACCCGATGGTCAAGCGCGAGTGGGTCAAACCGGGTGCATTTCTGGCCATGCCGGCGGCCTGCAATATCGATGCAGGCATGGAGCAGGCCGATGTGCGCAAGGTCGTCGACAACACCGGCCTGTACCAGGCCTGGTTCCACGAGTTGCCTAAACCTGCGCACCACTGCGTGCCGGTAATCGGCGTGCGGTTTATGGACATGATCGCCGAGGGGCTGCTCAGGCCTGAGCAGGTCGAGGACATCGGCAAGATCATCGCCGGTGACGCGCCTGGCCGTCTCGATGATGCAGAGATCATCTTGATGTCGGTGGGTGGCATGCCGGTCGAAGACGTGGCCTGGGGCACCGTGGTGTACCGCAACGCCATCGCGCGCGGCATCGGCGTGAAGCTCAACCTGTGGGATACCCCGGTGCTGAGCTGAAAACCGGCTAACGAATATTCGCAGCTGAAGCTGCTCCTGGCGGGGTTTCCCGTACCCGGCTCATTAAGGAATACCCATGACACAAATCATCAAGCTCAAAACGGGCTCCAAATTCGAAGAAATGGGCAGCTACTCGCGGCTGGTTGCGGTAGACAACTGGATCTACGTGTCCAATACCGCCGGCCGCAATCCGCAGACCAAGCTGATTGCCGAAGACCTGACCGAGCAGACCCACCAAGTGTTCGCCAACATCGAAGCGGCCTTGGCGGCGGTCGATGCCAGCCTGGCTGACGTGGTGTTCTCGCGCGTTTACGTGCAGGAGCCCAAGGATGTCGAAACGGTGATGGGCATCGTCGGTGAGAAATTCCGCGGTATCGACCCGGCAACCACCGTGACCTGCCCGCCGTTGGGCTCCACGGTCTATAAGGTGGAGCTGGAAGTGACTGCGTTTCGCGGCGCAGCCAGTGCACAACAGCAACGCATTACCCAGTCCCGGTGACCGGTGTCTTTCACTTCAAGCGAATTTCTTGCCATGGCTCCCACTATTGCACCCGTGCGTACTTTCACTGAGCTTCCAGCATCGACCACGGTGGTGATCATCGGCGCCGGCATCATTGGCCTGACCGCCGCCCTGACCCTGGCGGAGCGCAAGATTCCGGTGGTGGTGCTGGAAAAGGGCCGGGTTGGCGGCGAGCAGTCGTCACGTAATCTTGGCTGGATTCGCAAGACCAATCGGCACGCCGCCGATTTGCCGATGGCCCAGGCCGCCGACCGGCTGTGGGCGCAAATGGCTGAGCGGGTTGGCGTGGATGTGGGTTACCGGCAGGCCGGGATCATGTTCATTGCTCGCACTGAAGCGCAACTGGCGATGCACGAGAACTGGCTGAAAAGCGTCGAGTCTGTGGGGCTGGATTCGCAGTTGCTGAGCAAACAGCAGATTGCCCGCCATGTGCCGCACGGGCAGGGCGACTGGCAGGGCGGCATCTACACCCCATCGGACGGTCGTGCCGAGCCGACGCTGGCCTGTAGCGCGATTGCCAACGCCGCCATCGCCAAGGGCGCGGTGATCCTGGAGAACTGCGCCGTGCGAGGCCTGACCACCAGCGCCGGGCGGGTCAGCGCAGTGGTGACCGAGCGTGGCGAGCTGCGCTGCGAGCAGGTGCTGTTGGCTGGCGGGCTGTGGTCACGGCGCTTGCTTGGCAACCATGGCGTCGACCTGCCGACATTGCCGCTGACCTGTTCGGTGCTGCGCACCACGCCGATGGAGGGGCCGACCGATATCGCGGTAGGCGCGCCGGACTTTTCGTTTCGCAAGCATATCGATGGCGGGTTCATCATCACCCAGCGCGGCAAGCTCGATGCCTTCCTGACCCTGGATCATGCGCTGCTGGGCACCCGGTTCTTGCCGCAGCTCAAGGCGCAGCGGGACTTTTTGCGCATTTCGCTGGGCAAGTACTTCTTCGATGACCTGAAGCTGGGGCGTCGCTGGCGCGCCGACTCGGTCAGCCCGTTCGAGAAGGTGCGGGTCCAGGACCCGGCGGCCAACAACGAGCTCAATAACGATGCGTTGCGTAATCTGAGCGCTGCCTGGCCGATGTTCAAAAACGCGCAAATCGCTCAGGCCTGGGCCGGTACTATTGATGTGACACCGGATTCCAACCCGGTGATCGGTCCGGTGGCCAGGCTTCCCGGCCTGACCCTGGCCAGCGGCTTTTCCGGGCATGGCTTCGGTACCTCACCGGCGGCGGGGCAACTGGCGGCGGATTTGCTGTCGGGGCACACACCGATCATCGACCCGGCGCCGTACCGCTTCGAGCGTTTGGCCTGAGCGCTGAAGAGATGCCGGTATGGCAGGATACTGGCCCCCTGAACGGATAACGCTCCCTATGATGCTCGCCATTTTGAGCCTGGAAGCTGAGCGTTATGCGGTGTGCCCCTTTGTTGATGATGGTTGGAGTATTGATGGGATTGGCCACAACGGCGCAGGCCAGGCCGGTGACCCAGAACCAGGCGCAGATGTGCCGCTGGGGTTCGGAGGTGGCGAAGAATGCCCAGCAGTTCAAGCTTTCCGGCAAGACCCTGTACAGCACGCGCAAAGCGATCGAGAACCGCCAGTATTCCAGACCCTGGATGAAGAAAATGGCGGTGGGCATCACCGAACAGACCTTCGCCAGCCGCAGCCGGATGAACCCCAAGGAAATCAAGGACACCTACTATCAGGGCTGTCTGCGCCATGAAATGGCCCGGCGTTGAGAGCTACACTCGGAAAAACTCCGCCTAAGACCAAATGATCAATGATCGTGATGAGCTCCAAACACCCGAAGAATGGAAGATTCGATGTTTTTTAACCGTAAAGTCAAATTGTCAGTGGATGAAGTCCCCGACTTAAGTGTGAAGGTTGAGCTCTTGGGGCTCAGTGCTCCAGCCTCGCCGATCGAGCAGAGAGTCAGCCTCGATCAGGGGCTTAAACTGATCGCTTGCTGGGCGCTGATTATTCAGGCCGCCTTCTCCATATATGGATACTCGATATTGATGGGGGAGTACGACGCGCTCGGAATTGATATCAACGAAATATCCTTGAGTACCCAGACTCTGCTGCTTTACGGGTATATGAATCTCTTTTCTGGTTTGATGGCGGCTTCCAATACAATGCCCACGCTTGTCCCTAGCGTGTTTGCACTGGTCTTTTTTCTGCTTTCCGCCATGGCCTTGAAACTGATTAACAGACACCTGAGAAACGAGCAGATCGTGGGCGGAGCTGCCTTGATTGGGATCGTTCTCTTCGTCACGTTCTTTGTGCCTGCCATGAGTGTTCAGAAGGGCGTCAGTAACGCGCGCGCCTACTTTTCAGGGCAGGAAGCATGGTCTGAAAGCGACAGGATAAAGAGAACTCACTCTATCGAAACTTCCAAAGGCATTCTGACAGGGCAACTGGTACTTGCAGATACGCGGCACAGCTATCTGCTTGTGAGCAGAAAACTGTACAAAATTGATAGCGCTACAGGAAAAATCTCCCGAGAGGTGGTACTGAGCCCGATACCTCAGAAATAGAAAGCTCCTTACTTAAGCACTATCTGGCACTTGGCGTGCGGATCCGGCTTATTGCAGCCCATGCATCATGTAACCAGTGCCGCAGCAAACCCCAGCATCAGTTCCGCCAGTGCCTGGGGTGTCTGCAAAGGCATCAGGTGCCCGGCGCCGGGCATCACCTCAATACGGCTGTCAGGAAAATGCGCGAGGGTGGTCCGTGCCTGTTCCTGCGGCCCCGGCACCTGCTGGTCATCAGCGCCGCATACCAGCAGCACCGGGTAGGCCAGGTTGCCGATCAGGTCGCTCCAGTCTTCGCGGCTGCCATGGTCGACCCAGGCGCGCCAGGCGTCCAGGTTGACCTGCCGGGCGTCGGCAATCGCCACCTCACGCAAGGCATCGGGTAACCGGTGCGCGCTGGACTCATCGATGAAGGCTTCTGCCTGCTGGCGTGTGCACTGATAGCCACGCTGGCGATCGCGGTCCTGCTCGCTCATTGGCTGCGGGCCGGGCGGTGAGGGCGCGACCAGGATCAGCCCGGCGAGATACGCCGGCCGCCGTGAAGCCAGCACCACCGCCACTTTACCAGTCATCGAATGGCCGACCAGAATGCAGCGTTGCAACCCCAGGCTGCGTATCGTGGCATCCAGATGATCGGCCATCTCGCTCACGCTGTAGCCGCTGACCTCGGCGGCATCACCAAAGCCTGGGGTATCGAGGGCAACACAATGATGGTGACGGTCGAGAAACGGTAAAGCCGCTGACCAGGTACGGTGTGAGCCACCGAGAAAATGCATGAGAACCAGAGCAGGAGAGCCCTGACCTTGTCGGCTATGTGGAAGCATATCAATGGCCTTGTCCGGATTATTCATCACAACTGTCTGGATGCTTCAAGGTTCCTGGCGCCAGACCAGTTCGCGGGTGTCATAGCCCTGTTGGCGGGCGATCTCCAGCAAATGATTGCGGGTCTCGTCAGTCACTGCCGGGGTACGTGACAACAGCCACAGGTAGTCGCGGTCGGGATGGCCCACCAGCGCCACGCGATAGTCCTTGTCGTGGTACAGCACCCAATACTGGCCGCGGCTTACGCTGGGGAACAGCCGGCTGAACCAGTTATCGAAAGTCACCCAGAGTTTGTCGGTCTTGCCGGCAACCTGCGGCTCGGCAACGCCTTGGACCTGTTGCGACTGGCCATCGGCGTCGGTGCAGCTATTGGTGACGTCGATCTTGCCATCGGCCCGCAAGCCATACTGGGCTTGGGACTGTACGCAGTTGCGCTGGAAGAACATCGGCAGGCGCGCCAGTTCATACCAGGTGCCCTGGTAGCGCTGCAGATCAACCTGCATGGTCGCAGGCGCATTGTGCTGTTCATCGCCGGACCCCGCGCAACCGGTCAGGGTCAGCAACAGGCAGGAGCAGAGCAGGGTGGTGCGCAGGGTCATGGGAGTCTCCTTGATTGATCAGAGCGGGTCTAACAGGCTGTTGCAAAACTATCTGCTGGCTGGGCGCCTTCGGCGCTACGCGCGCCATTGCTGCGTTAAAAACAGGCTCAAAATGCTCATTTACAACTTGTAAAGTCGAGCGCGACTCCGACCGTTTTTCGCCTGTTTTTGCCTTGCACTGGCTGCCTCGCCAACGTTTTTCAACGGCCTGTTAAGTATCGGAGTCGCTAATCGGCCAAAAGTTAGCGCGAACTTGAGTATGGAATTAAAATTCCTGTACAAGCTCTATTGGCTGTACAACTTTGCGGAGCTTTCTCCATGAACCTAAACACGTTGGTCAGCCTGGCCAGGGCTGGCGAGGTCGATGAACTGGAGCTGTACTCGCTGGAGGGTGGCATTTACATGTTGCGGGTCAAATCGCAGTTGGGCAGTCACGACTTGCTCGACGGCCGGGGCCGGGTCATGCATTTGCGTTCCACCACGCATTTGCGTGATTTGTTGCATGACCACCAGTTACCGCCGCTGCCCTGTGTGCTGATCCAGCATGTGGTGCATGACGAAATGTGTGGACGCCGCGACGGTCCGGTCGAGCCCTTGCGCCTGCCATTGAACCTGGAGCGCCAGTGGTAGAGGCGCCTCATACTACGGCGCACCCGAAGCTGGGTCTGATTCTGGGCGATCAGTTGTCCTTCGAGCTTGATCTGTTGCAGACCCTGGACCGGCGCCGTGACGTGCTGCTGATGGCTGAAGTGCGTGACGAGACCCGTTACGTGCCGCATCACCCGCAAAAGATCGTGCTGATTTTCAGCACCATGCGCCATTTTGCCGAAGCGCTGCGTCAGCGCGGCTGGCAACTGGTGTACGTGAAGCTGGACGATGCCGACAACAGCGGCAGCATTGCCGGCGAACTGCTGCGCTGGCAGGCGCACCTCAATGCCAGCCAGGTGCATGTCACCGAGTGCGGTGAATGGCGGCTGGAACAGGCGCTGCACGACAGCGGCCTGCCGCTGGTCTGGCACAAGGACCGGCGTTTTCTCTGCTCGCGGCACTACTTCGCCGGTTGGGCGGCAGGCCGCAGCCAGTTGCGCATGGAGTCGTTCTACCGGCTGATGCGTCAGCGTGGCGGCTGGTTGCTGGAACCCGACGGCAGCCCGACAGGCGGGGCGTGGAATTTCGACAGCGACAATCGCAAGTCGCTCCCCCGAGGGCTACGCGGCCCCTTTGCCGCGCGGTTTGCCCACGACCGCATGACCGCTGAGGTCATTGGCCTGGTGCGTGAGCATTTCACTGACCACTACGGCAGCGTCGAGGGGTTCGATTATCCCGTCACTCACGGCCAGGCGCAGGAACTGTGGCAGCACTTCATGGATTTTGCCCTGGCCGCTTTCGGCGACTACCAGGACGCCATGGCCGAAGGCGAGCCGTTTCTGTTTCATGCGCGGATCAGCGCGGCGCTGAACATCGGCCTGCTCGATGTGCGCCAGTTGTGCGATGACGTCGAACAGGCCTACCGCCAGGGCCGGGTACCGCTCAACGCCGCCGAGGGCTTCATTCGCCAGTTGATCGGCTGGCGTGAATACGTGCGCGGCATCTACTGGCTGCGCATGCCCGAATACGCCGGGCTCAATGCGCTGGGCAATCAGCGCGCTTTGCCAGACTTCTACTGGACCGCCGCCACCGGCATGCGCTGCATGGCCCAGACCATTGGCCAGACCCTGGAGCTGGGTTACGCGCATCACATCCAGCGGCTGATGATTACCGGCAACTTCGCGTTACTGGCCGGCATTGCCCCGTCAGCCATCTGCCAGTGGTATCTGGCGGTGTACATGGACGCCTTCGACTGGGTGGAACTGCCCAACACGCTGGGCATGGTGATGCACGCCGACGGCGGCTACCTGGGCTCCAAACCGTACTGCGCCAGTGGCCGCTATATTCAGCGCATGTCTGACTACTGCGGGGCTTGCCAGTACTCGGTAGAGCGCAGCGTTGAAGAGGATGGCTGTCCGTTCAATGCGCTGTACTGGCATTTTCTGATGCGTCATCAGGCGCAGTTCGCCAGCAATCCGCGCATGGCGGTCATCTACCGCAATCTCGATGACATGGACGAGACACGCAAGCAGCGGCTCTGGCAGCGCGGCGAAAATCTGCTGGCCAGGCTGGATGCCGGGGAGGCGTTATGAAACGGGTCAGCAAGGCTGACCTGCCGCACAAAATCTGTGTCGTGTGCGGCAGACCGTTCAGTTGGCGCAAGCGCTGGGAGCGTTGCTGGGATGATTTGACATCCTCCCCGCCCTAAAGAGCGGGGATTCCTACAGCTAGACGGCGATGCCCCGCCGCGAGAATGTTCCGGGCCGCGTTTACATCGCGGTCGTGGGCTGTACCGCAGCACACGCAGGTCCATTCTCTTATTCGCAAACCGGCTCTACCTTTCGGACTGCTGGTGGAAATGCTTCCACAGCACGAACACGTCTGGGTGGTATAGCGCTCGGCTACAACCTCAAAGACAACGCCTGCCCGTTGGCATTTCTGCTCCAGCATTGTCTTGAGTTGGCCCCATCCTGCATCAAGCGTGGATTTGGCCATTTGAGTCTTTACGAGTTTGGCGCTGGCTACATCGCCAACGAAAATGGCGGCGCAGCGCTCAACCAGGGCGGTTGAGAACTTGTGTTGCGCATCCTTGCGCCGGTTCCTGATCCTGGCATGGAGGGCGCGAACACGTGCCCTCTTGCCAGCACGCTGAGCGATGCCCAGCTTCTGCTCCAGGGTGCGATATTCGCGCCCGACCAACACCTGGCCCTCAGACGTTGTAGCTGCCGCTTTAAGGCCCAGGTCGATGCCAACTGCGGCAGTGCCGATGCACGGCTTGCTCTCAACCTGCACGCAGATATTGAGATACCAGCGCCCCCTGGAATCTTCACTGAAACTGCCGGCCCGCAGGGCGTACTGACTTAAACCGTAGCTGTCCCAAAGGCCAAACCTGAACCCGGCGAACTGAACCTGACCGTTCTTGTATTGCAAGGCACGCGCCTTGAAGGGAATCCAGCCCAGGCTGTATTTGGGGCTGCTCCTGCTGGACACCCGCCAATTGAGCCTGGAACGCTTGAACTGCTTACGGGCCTTGGCGTAGTCCTCGCAAACCTGCTGCACGGTTGGCGAGCCGATCTGCACGCCGTCGCATTTGCTTAATCCATTGGTCAGCTTTTGCAGGTCAAAACCGGAGAGCCACTGGTGGCGTTCCCGGATGGTGCGATGACTCGTTTCATTGCAGTAGTTCCACACCAGATTGACCTCGCGCGCCATCGCAAGCAGCGTTTTCGCGTGCTTGTCTTTGATTCGGAGCTTGAGGGTCCTGGTGTGGGTCATGGAATGAATTATGGTTTGGTCTTTCAAGCTATGGGTGGCGTTGTCGAATCGGGTGGCTTCACTCAGAGGGTATCATCCAGACTGCTGCGTAAGCAGTTCGGGGGTTTCCACCCTTGGCTCAAGCGAAGGGGTGTCCTCTGGTCGCCATCCTGCTTCGCCTCTAGCTGCGGCAGTGCGCCGATTGAAATCCTGCGCCAATACATTGAAGAACAGCAGACTCCCAACCAGGACGCCTGCGGCGTCCGCGCTCTCGACCTCGGGCTAAACCCCGAGGCTTCTCGCGCATATGGTGAAGTATTGCTCCGAGCGCTGTCGGCGGCATGCAAAACCCTGATAACCAGAACTCAATAGCTCTGATACACACAGCGTAAGTCGACTTTTCCTACAGACTTGGCCAGAATTGGCGATTCATTTTGATATTACGCACGAAACGGTCGAGTTATTGCTGCAAAGGTTGCTCCATCGCCTTATGCGTCAGACCTATCTCGCTGATTTTGCATAGCCAGGCAAGCGCTATGACCCACCAGGATTGGTTGAAAAAACACGAAGCGGCATTCGGCGGGCAATTTGAACAATTGTTCGCGCACAGCGTTCTTCCCTTGGTTCCCGGCATTGATTTCTCGACCATCAACGTTCAGTTCCCGTTCAAAGACAGCAACGGCAAGCCGCGATTTTGCGATTTCGTGATCGAGGAAGATGGCGATGTTCGCATCGCGATTGAAGTGGACGGGTATGACAAGCGCGGCACCGGTTCGGGGATGTCGCATGCTGAGTTTGTGGACTGGCAGCGACGCCAGTCATCCCTGACGTCGCAGGGCTGGTTCGTCTTGCGATTCGCCAATCGGGATGTCCGCGACCAGCCAGGCCGTTGTGCCGAGCACATTGGTCTCTTGCTCAAGCGCCAGCGGGCAAAAGCCAGGGACGAAACATTGAACGCTGAGGAAAACCGCAGGCTTGAAACCCTGGCGGCGGCTCAGAAAAGTGAAATAGACACGCTTGCAAGGGAAACCTCGATCATGAAGTACTCAATCACGTCGCTCACGGTCCTGGTGGGTGTGTTCATGTTGGCGTTTTTTTTCAAGGACAGCGGCTCCGAAGCAGGTGCCGTAGCGGTCAGTCAGGCAGCCCCTGCGCTGGGCTCGCCCTCAGGGGCTACCTGTGATAGCCCGTTAGACTGGCGAGCGGCTTCCGACAATATCGGTCAGGTCGCCGCCATCACCGGGCCGGTCATCCGGGTTACTCAAAAGGACAACGTGAAAGGCCAGCCAACCTGGATCGAAGTGGGGGCCGCCTACCCGAACAGCTCGCGGTTGGTGCTGATTGTCTGGGGTCCGGACCGCGAAGCATTCGGTTCACAGTTGTCCTCGACACTCGAAGGCAAGGTGGTTTGCGCGATTGGCATGCTTGAGCGTTACAAGGGCGTGTCGCAGATCGAGCTTAAACACGCCAGCCAGCTTCAGCAGCGCTAGAGTTCCCAGCGTTACTTGCAGTTGCCGGCTTTCTTGTAACCCGCGGCCAAGGCTTGCGCTTCGGTTTCGAAATAGACCCGATTTTTTTCCTTGATCGCGCTATAGCTTGGGCAGCCTTCGGGCAAGTGATAGCTATTGCCGTTCTTGCTGGCGATGATCGCGCCTGAAGTGCTGGCTGTTGCCGCAGCCGGCTCACTGACAGTGGCAGGCTTTGCAGCAATGGCACTGACCACGCCATCACCCACCGGTTTGTAGCCGTCTGTCCAGACACGCTCGCCGGTCACGAATGGATTGCTGTGGCCCATGATCGCTGCGATGCGTTGATCACGCAGCTTTTCCCAAGGCTTGACCGGGTGCTCTTTGTTCCAGGCCATCAGCAGTTGTTGCTGCTGGCGCGACATGTTCAGGTTGTAGCGATCGAACATGTAGAAAGTGGTCCGGGCTACCAGCCCCTTGACCTCATCACGGGGTTCGGCAACTTTCTGGGCGAAGTCCACTTTGGTCTGGCACTGGCCGTACTGCGGTTTTTTCGAGGTGACCATGCCATAGCTGAAATTGCCGCGGTCGCCGTTCACTTCACCCACTGCGGGGTAGAGGTTGAACAGGTTGGCTTCCATGACACGGAACACCGGGTCGTCTTTTTCACAGAACTCGCGGCCGCCTTTCTGCCAGCACTGGCGCTGATGGCCGAAGGTCCAGGCCGGGACGATATGCTCCCACTCGGTGCGTTCGGCACGTTCGTTCTGGTTACGTGGCTGGTAGCCGCACGCTTTCGGATTGAGCTTGCCACCGGACTTGCCTTCCCACTCCCACTGGCAACCGCAATACAGTTCGCCAAGGGCGCTATTGGCCTGGTCGTTGTAGATCTTTTCCTTGGCCACGACTTTGGCCTCGGAGAAGTTCGAAGGTGGCGCGGCCAGGGCCGGCGCATTGCAGGACAGGACAAGACTCAACAGCAGAAGCAGTTTTTTCATGGGCGTTTATCGGCACCGGGCAGAAGAATGGGCGCGCGATTATACGCAGTTGGCCGCGCAAGGGTGACCGTCAATGCGATTTCCTTGCGCCAAAGCGTCAGAACCCGGTATCCAGAGTCAGGACACCGGGCTGTGCGGGTGGATCATTGCTGCAAATAACCCCACAGCGCATCACTCACGTCGCTCGGCTGGCCGTTACCGAACAGGGTTTGGCCGATCTGCAGGCCCAGTTGCCGATAGCTTTCGAACTGCGCTTCGTTGAAGAACTGGTCCGCCGTGCTTTCGTTGGGAAAGGTCGGATGCGCGTTGGCGTAATTGAACACGTCCACCGGCAGGCCAGTAATGACTCTGGGTTTGAGCAGCAGGATGCGGGCGGTGGTTTCGCCCTTGTGGTCGAGCACATTGAACAGCATCGCGCAGCGGCGGCTGTCTTCAGGTGCCGTGCTGGCGAAGCTGCCGGCATGGCCGAAGTAGGGCGCCAGCGCAGCGACCCCGTGCACGCCTTGGTCCTCGACGATTTCCAGCGCCTGATCGATGCGGGCCAGGCGGATCAGGTTGGCCAGGTCATTGAACGCGAAGTCCGGATCAGCGCCGCAGTCACAGGTCACAATCAGCTCGATATCACGCCCTTCGCGGATCAGCTCGTAGGTTGCAGTGTTCTCAAAATGGCCGCCGTCAGACAGATACTGGTAATCGCGACGTACGCCATGAAAATGCGCGCTCAGCTCGTAGAACAGGTAGGTCTGGGTCGCAAACACGCGGCTCCAGCCCTTGTCACGCCAGACGCGGTCATCCCTGGGCTGTTCGCCGGGTTCAAGGAAATTGCTCGGCCACCAGGTGCCTAGCCGCAGGTTGCTCAAGCCCAGACACAACGAGGTGCCCAGTGTCGTGGCCCGGCCCAGGCCGGTGGAGACCGCCGCCCCCGAGGTCGCCACCCAGTGCGCCAGGCCCAATGGCTGCTGGATCTCGCTGCCCCAACGGCTCTGCTGCGAGCGGGCACGCGGGTAGCCGTCGAGCACATAACTGACACTGTCGGCACCTGCGCGCCCGCTCGGCGCCAGGCACAGCGGCATGCCTTTGCGGTCACGCTGTACCAACTGCTCGGCCGGGTCGACGGTGAGGTTCATGGTTACGTTGATCAGGTGCACCGGCGCGCAGGTGGTGGCGCTGTAATAGTCCTCGATAGCGATATCGTCACCGGGCAGTGCTTCGGCAACACTGAGGCGCTGGCGACGAATCTTGCCGCTTGCGCCGGCAAAGCGCAGGCCGTTGGAGGCGCCAAGGTAGGCCCGCGCCAGGCGGCTGCTATAGAACGACTGCAACGAAGACTGGTTGAGAAAACCGACAAACCGCCCGGCCACCAGGCTCAAGACCAAGGCGACGGCGGCCAGCCCGGTCAGGCGCAGCAGAGTCCCGGACGCTGGACCTTCGGCTCGTACGAATTCCACCAGCAAGCCCCAGATCAGCGCGACCAGCAGAAAAATCGCAAGGCCGGCCACGCCCGCGATCAGCCCCAGTGGCAGACGGCTCAGCCAGCCCAGCACGGCTTTACCGTCCAACAGCCCGGCCAACCCGCGAACGGCGGCAATCAGGGCTGGCAACACCACCAACGAGGCGCGGTACTCGCTGTCATACAGCGCCTGAGCCAGCCATGGCACCAGCGCGAGAAAGCCCAGCGCCAGGGTCAGGATCAAGGCTTGAGCCAGGTAACGGGTGACCATCACCCGATAGGTGCCCACGCTGCCCCAGACCGGTAAAGCCGGGTCTTTGTTGCGCTTGCAGCGCAGATGCAGTGCGACTGCAACACACATCACGACACCCAGCCAGGACAGCCCGCCACTGCCGAGCAGAACCGCCGACAACGGCGGCGCAAGGCCTGGCGCGAGCAATCCCAGGCCCAGCAGCAACGCACCGGCACCCAGCGTGGCGAGAACCGCCCAATTGCACAGATTTACCGGGTCGTTTTGATTGTCGCGGGCGTAGACCATCCAGAACGCCAGCATCAGCGGTATCACCGCAAGCAGCACGGACCCGGCCGGCAACCACCAGAGCGAATTGCACAGCACTGCGCTCAAGACGCTATTGGCAGCGCACAACGAACTTCCGGCCACGGCGACCTGTAGCAGCGTCGCCATGGCCAGGGCAAACAGCAACGGCATGCCGATGACCAGATGCACGGCCATCAGGTTGCGCAGCGAGATGCCCAGCAAATAGAACAGGTCACCGGCCCCGGTAGGGGTCAGGTAACGGCCGTTTTCCCGCAGCCAGGCCAGCGGCGCGGCACCTGCCGGCGCACGGGCATAATCGGTGCTGGTATGAATGCGCCCCGGTGGTTCGTAGTCCAGTACCTCATAAGCCTGTTCGGCCGCTGTGACTGGCGGGTTGGCAGAGGCTTCAGGCGCCTCGCTGCCACGCAGGCGGCCCGGCACGAACAGACTGCCAAAGAACGAACCCAGATAGCCGCCGCCGCTGACCGTCGACAAGTAATCGAAGCGGCTCAGCAGGCGTTTGCCAGAGCCTGGTTGGCCTGGCGAAGCATCGGGCGCCTTGGCCCTGGCCAGGGCTTGCAGCACGCCAAGGTTGAATGTCGCGCTACGGATCCCGCCACCGGACAGGGCCAACGCCCAGTAGCGGCCGTTTTTCGGCGCCAGGCCCAGCAGGCGGCGGCGCTCGGTGATGCGCGCGTGCTCGGCGTTGAATTGCGCTTGCTGCTCAGGCGAAGCCGGTTGTTGCGCGTCCATGTGCCGTCCCGTTGAATATGAGTGGTGGTCCTTGTTGAGCCGGAAGATAATGCATGGCGGCAGCCATTTGCCAGCATCGAATGGCACGATTGTTCATCGTTCCTGTCAAAGGCACTTGTTGTACCCGTGCCCGAACGGTGCCTGATCGTCTAAACACCCTGCATAGGTAGTTGCAATCCTGAAAGATCTTGACCGTACAGCGCTGGAAGCCGAGGTGATGCGCCTGCGGGCGGCCCTGGCCGAAGCTGGCCTTCACGCCCCGGGTGCTTGCGCAGGCGCGCGCAAGTCCGAAAGCTGCGCGACCGCGCGTGCCATCGAAGAGACTCAGGAGCGCTACCGGCTGGTGGCCAAGGCGACCAACGACGCAATCTGGGACTGGGACCTGCAGGGCAACCACGTGCAGTGGAACGACGCACTGCAACAAGCCTATGGCCATTGCCCTGGGCCTGACGACATGACCGGCGAGTGGTGGATCGCGCAGATCCACCCCGATGACCGCCAGCGCATTGATCACTCGATCCATGCGGTGATCGACGGCAGCGCAACCTCCTGGACCGATGAATACCGTTTTGTCCGCGCCGATGGCTCCTACGCCGAAGTGCTCGATCGTGGTCATGTGATCCGTAATGCTGACGGCCAGGCCACGCGGATGATTGGCGCGATGCTCGACCTGAGCCATATGCGCAGCGCCGAAACCGCCTTGCGCGAGAGCGAAGAGCGCTACCGGACCATTCTGGAAACCATCGAAACGGCCTTTGCCATCGTCCAGGTGAAGTTCAACGAGCAGGACCAACCGGTGGACTATCGCTTCGTCGAGGTCAACGCGGCCTTCGAACGTCAGGCCGGCGTCAACCTGCGCGGCAAGTGGGTGACCGAATTCGCGCCGAACCTTGAGCCGTTCTGGTTTCAAACCTACGGCCATGTGGCCAAAACCGGTGAGCCGGCCAACTTCGAGAACTTCGCCGAAGCCTTCCAGCGTTGGTTCGACGTACGTGCGGTGCGGGTCGGTGACCCTGCGCAGCGCCAGATCGGGATCTTTTTCAGCGATGTCACCGCGCGCCGCACTGCCCAGGAACGCCTGCGGCTCAGTGAGGCTGTGGCGCGGGAAAACGTCGAGCGCGTGCAACTGGCTCTGGCTGCCGGGGCCATCATTGGCACCTGGCACTGGGACTTGCCCACCGATCGGTTCACGGTCGACGAAGGGTTTGCCAAGGGCTTTGGCCTTGATCCGGCATTGGGCCGGGTCGGGCTGAGCCTGCGTCAGGTGATCGACACCGTGCACCCGGACGACACTGACGGGCTGATCGAGGCAATCAACGAAGTGGTCGCTCGCGGCGGGGCTTATGCCCACCAGTACCGGGTGCGCCGCGCTGACGGCAAATATTACTGGATCGAAGCCAATGGCCGGGTCGACCACGCAGCGGACGGCACGCCGCTGAGTTTTCCCGGGGTGCTTATCGACGTGCAGGAGCGGCGCACGGTAGAGGCCGAGCGTGATCGCGCCACCGCCGCTTTGCGGGCCATCAACGACACGCTGGAATTGCGCGTGGCCGAACGCACCGCAGAACTGATGCAAGCCGAAGAAAAGCTGCGTCAGTCGCAGAAGATGGAGGCGGTCGGTCAATTGACCGGTGGCCTGGCTCACGACTTCAATAACCTGCTGGCCGGTATCTCCGGCGCGCTGGAACTGATGGACATGCGCATCGCCCAGGGGCGGCTCAAGGATGTCAGCAAGTACATCAGCGCCGCTCAGGGTGCAGCCAAGCGCGCGGCCTCACTGACCCACCGGCTGCTTGCCTTCTCGCGGCGTCAGACCCTCGACCCGCGGCCCACCGATATCAACACGCTGGTGGCCGGTATGACCGAGATGATCCAGCGCACTGTCGGGCCGGGCATCGAGATCGAAGCCTTGGGCCAGGATGAACTTTGGCCGACCCTGGTGGATATCAGTCAGCTTGAGAATGCCTTGCTCAATCTGTGCATCAACGCCCGCGATGCGATGCCCGATGGCGGGCGTATTACCATCGAAACGGCCAACCGTGAGCTTGATGCCGTCACGGCCGCTGCCTATGAGGTTGGCGCAGGCGACTATGTCGCCCTCAGCGTCACCGACACCGGTACCGGCATGCCGCCGGAAGTGATCGCCAAGGCTTTCGATCCATTCTTTACCACCAAGCCGATTGGCCAGGGCACCGGCCTTGGCCTGTCGATGATCTACGGCTTTGCCAGGCAGTCTGGCGGCCAGGCGCGGATTTACTCGGTACCCGGACAAGGCGCCACGGTGCGCTTGTACCTGCCCAGGCATCTGGGCGAGGCGCAAAAGGAGGAGGGCGATGCCGAACGCGAGTTCACGGCCACTGCCTCATCCGACGAGGCGATTCTGATCGTCGATGACGAACCCACCGTGCGCATGCTGCTGGCCGATGTGCTTGGCGAACTGGGCTATACGGTCATTGAAGCCAACGACAGCATGGCCGGGCTGAAACTGCTGCGCTCGGATATGCGCATCGATCTGTTGATTACCGACGTGGGCCTGCCCGGCGGGATGAACGGCCGGCAAATGGCCGACGCCGGGCAGGAAGTACGTCCAGGCCTCAAGACCTTGTTCATCACCGGCTACGCCGAAAGCGCCGCGATTGGCTGCGGGGATTTGGGCGAAGGCCGGCTGGTCCTGACCAAACCCTTCACCACCGAAGCCCTGGCCACACGGGTACGCGAGTTGATTGGCTCGTAGCGGCAGCTTTAGCTTTCAATATATTCCCAGCAGATGCTGTGACTTTCCTGGCCCTTTCGTCGGAATGCCGCCCAGACCAAGGTCGCCCACCGGGGGCATACAGTACCTAAGTGACCCGTATTGGCTTTAGCTGCGAACGGTTTCGCGTACGGTTCGCCGCTAAAGCGGCTCCTACAGATGCCGTGGCGATGCCTGAGCGACCGATCAGTCCAAAAAGCTGCGATCAAACAGGTACAGACTCTCGGGCCTGAGATTGTCCAGGGTCGCCTGCGGCCGACCGCCGTCGCCGTTCTTTTTGCGCCCTGATTCACGCAGGTAACCGGCCTCAGTCATTTTCAGCAAACGCTGGCGGATGCTGGTCTTGAGCACCGGGCGTTGCAGCACCAGCGAGAAAATGTTCACCGCCTCCGGCGCGCTGAATTCCGCCCCCAGAAACATCAGCGGCAGGCTGCTGTACATCGATTTGGACAACAGCCGCTCATGACAGCCGGCAACCAGCCTGTTGTGGTCAAAAGGCAGTTTGAAGACCCCGGAGGCAGCCTCTTGCAACGACACAAAGCGTTGCCCTTCGCCCGGTTCAACGCTGCTGCTGACAATCGCCAGATAGTAAGTCGATGAAGACCAGCAGCGCGGATCACGAAACGCATCGCCCACGGTGCCGACCTGTTCACTCCAGGCCAGCGGCATGGCGACCTTGCTGGAGCTGCGCAGACGCTCCAGCGCATCGTCCAGAGTGCGGTCTTCGACATCGCCATTGACCACGATACCGGGCAGCGCCCAGTGCCCGGCGTAGGGTTCGTTGTCGCGCTGATTGAGCAGGATCTGCAAGGTCTGGCTGGTGCGACAGTAGCGCAGCACACACAGGTCGATGGTGTGCAGGTAAGCGGCTCTTGGGGGGGTAGGGGCTTGCATGTCAATGTCCGGCAACGGCGTAGTGGCGATAGTTTAACGGATTGAGGCCGGGGGCCAGCCAGTGTTCAGGCAATGCTTCTCCTTGCAACAGGCGTTCACGCAGAAGGCTGCTGCGCACCGGGGCCTGTTCGGCAATGCTGATCACTGCAAACCTGCGCAGTAAGGCTTCGCCCTGGTAGAAACGGGGCAGTTGTTGCAGCACATCCGGGCCGACCACCAGGGCCAGTTGCCGGTCCGCGACGCCCAGGCTGGCGGCCAGGTGGTCGAGTAACGCATAGCTGTAGACCGGCCCAGGTTGATCGGCTGCCAGTTGCTGCTCCACGTCGCTGACGCTGATTGCCGCTGCCTGCAAGTGCGTGACGATGCGCTGTAGCCAGTCCACGCGCAATGCGTGATCGGCCATCTGCTTGCCATCCGGGTGCCTGAAGCTGGGCACCACCAACACCCGGCGCGCCAGACGCGCGGCTTCCAGCATGACGTTTACATGGCCGATGTGAGGCGGGTTGAAGGCGCCGCCATAGACTGCGATCTCGTACATGCCCGGTTACCTTTTGTGAGTACACGTCGTATACCTTATAGCAGTTTCACGCGCTGCGTAAGCCAGGCGGATGAAATGAGAACCCTGCCTCAGAATGGAGTGTTTCGTACGCCAGGACTGCGGTGGATGAAAAAACGGATTGCATCAAGAGTACATGACGTATACCTTTGGCTTCACGAACAGGAGGTACACGACATGAACCGCTCCTTTAGCTCTACCGCTTCTTTCGATGTTGACGCCCAGAAGGGCTTTACGCCGCTTTGCCCCGCTGAACTACCGGTAGCCGGTGGTGATCAGATCGCCAGCGATCTGAACTTCATCGCAACCCTGGCCAGCGTGCGGGTCGGCAGCAAGGATGCACACAGCCCCAACGCCCCTTGGGTGGTTGGCTGCCATGAGCAGATGCTGCAACCCACGGGGCTTGCGCATGCCGACCTGACTTGGGTCAGCCACTGCGTACCGGGCACTGAAGGTTTTGACTTGCTCGACGAATTGCCCGCGCCCTATGACTACGACTACTTCGTCTGGAAGGGCGTGGAGCCGGACTTTCACCCGTACGGCGCGCTGTACCACGACCTGCACGGCAAACTGTCCACCGGGGTGGCGCAGTACCTGGACAGCCGGGGGATCAAACAAGTGATTGTCGGTGGCCTGGCTCTGGACTTCTGCGTCAAGACCACCGCGCTGCAACTGGTCGCTGTCGGCTTCAAGGTGATCATTCACCTGCCGGCCTGCCGCGCTATCAGTGAGGCGGGTGCTGCGCAAGCGATCCACGAGATGCAACAAGCGGGCATTGCCATCGGCACCACCCGGGAACAGACCGCCAGACTGGCCAGCGAATAAGGAGCACGATCATGGACAGCGCATTTGACCGCGACACCGGTGTCATCCAGAGCCTGCTGGACACTGACTACTACACCTTCACCATGATGCAGGCGGTGCTGCACCAGCACCCCAATGTGGATGTGGAATACCTGTTTATTGTTCGCTCGCAGGAAAAACTCGGTCACCTGATCCCCGAGATCCGCGTCGAACTGGAGCGTCTGGCCGATCTGCAGATGCGTGAGGGCGAGCAGCGCTTTCTGTTCAACCGGCGCTTTCGTGAATACCTGACCCCTGATTTTGAGCAGTTCCTGGGCCTGTTTCGCTTCAACCTGCGCTACATCCATGTCTCGGAGGTTGATGGCCAACTTAATATCCGGGTTCGCGGGCCGATGCTGCACTGCATCATGTTCGAGCAACCGGTGCTGGCGATGGTCAGCGAACTGCGCAACCGCGACAAATACCCGGATGTCGAGCTGGAAGACGTTACCCGTCGGCTCTATCAGAAATTCGAGTGGCTGGAGAAAAATGCCAGCGCCGATGAGCTGGCCGAACTTCGGGTTTCAGACTTTTCGACCCGGCGGCGCTTGTCGTTCCGTGCCCAGCGAGAAATGGTCGACATCATGCGCCGCGACTTTCCGGGGGTATTTGTCGGGACCAGCAACGCGCACCTGGCTTATGAATTCGACCTGCCGCTGATCGGCACCATGGCTCACCAGTGGCTGATGGTCCACCAGCAAATGGGCCGGTTGCGCGAGAGCCAGAGTGCGGCGCTGGAAAACTGGGTGCGTGAATACCGTGGCCGGTTGGGGATCGCGCTGACTGACTGCATCAGCACCGACTTTTTCCTCAAGGACTTCGACCTGTACTTCGCCAAGCTGTACGACGGCCTGCGCCAGGACTCCGGCAACCCCATCGTCTGGGCCGACAAGGTGCTGGCGCGCTACCAGGAACTGGGCATCGACCCGCGCAGCAAGGACCTGATGTTCTCCGACGGGCTGAATTTCGAAAAATGCCTGCCGATCCTGCGCCACGTGCGTGGCAAGGCCAAAGTCGGCTTCGGCATGGGCACCAGCCTGGCGTGTGATGTTGAAGGCGTAGAGCCGCTGAGCATTGTCATGAAACTGGTGCGGGTGCATGGCGAACCGGTGGTGAAGTTTTCCGACGACCCGGTGAAGAACGTCTGCGAAGACGCCTCGTTCCTGCAATACGCAGCGCAGGTGTTCAACGTTGACCTGAATAATCAGTGACAGCAGGAGAATCTTTGATGAGTACTCAACTGCAACGCGACATTGCCCTGCAACTGGGTATCGACCGGCAGTGGCAGCCCGGTACGCAAACCGGTGAAATCACCCGACGCACCGGGTTCATCAAGCAGGTGCTGCGCGAGTCGGGCTGCAAGACTCTGGTGCTGGGGATCAGTGGCGGTGTTGACTCGCTGACCGCCGGGCGCTTGTGCCAGTTGGCGGTGGAGCAACTGCGCGAGGAGGGCGTTGACGCCCGGTTTATCGCCGTGCGCCTGCCATACCGCAGCCAGGCCGACGAGCGTGATGCTCAGGCCGCGCTGGACTTCATTCGTCCGGATCAGATCACTACCAGCAATATCGCTGCTGCGGTCGATGACCTGATGGACTCGATCAGCATTGAAGGCTTGCAGCCGACCCCGGAGCTGACCGACTTCACCAAAGGCAACGTCAAGGCGCGGACACGGATGGTGGCGCAATACGCGATTGCCAACTTCTGCAACGGTCTGGTGGTCGGCACTGATCACGCCGCCGAGGCACTGATGGGCTTTTTCACCAAGTTCGGCGATGGCGCCTGCGACCTGGCGCCGCTGTCTGGCCTGACCAAAGGCCAGGTCAGACAAGTGGCCAAAGCACTGGGCGCGCCCCAGGCGCTGGTGTTCAAGGCGCCGACAGCGGATCTGGAAGACTTGCAGCCGGGCAGGCTGGATGAGGCGGCATATGGCTGTAGCTATGCCGAGATTGATGCTTATTTGATGGGCGAAGAGGTCAGTGCTGACACCCGTGGGATTATCGAGACAGCCTTCAGGCGTACCGCGCACAAGCGAGCGTTGCCGAGGGTGCCTTGAACTTCTCTTGCAGCCATGATGTGCATGCCTTTGTGGGCCACCTTGGTCTGGGCGGCATTCCGACGAAGAGGCCGGTACATTCACAGCAGATGTAGTGTTTTTACTGGCCTATTCGCGAGCAGATCGGATCGCCGCCCGGTCGGTCTACTGGAAGTCGCGGCTGCGGACATCGAGTCCTTCGAGCAAATCGCTCCGGTCCAGCAAATGCCCGGCAATCAGATGCCGAACTCCGGATTCCACTTCAAGCCTGCCCTTGACCTGTAGCAACCGCGAATGGACCAGCGCGGTCCGGTAGCGCTCGGCCAGGTCGCGCCAGACCAGCACATTGACCATGCCGAACTCGTCTTCCAGAGTCACGAAGGTCACCCCCGAAGCGGTGCCGGGGCGTTGGCGACCGGTGACGATGCCGATCGCGGTGACATGGCTGCTGGGCTCTGTGTGGCTCAGGTCGCGGGAGCTTCTGGCCCGCAGGCTACGCAAGGTATCGCGCAGCAGCGCCAGTGGGTGCGGGCCGAGGGTGGTGCCGGTGCGGGCGTAGTCGGCGTACATGTTCTGCACCACACTGGGGGCCGGAATGACCACAGGGTCCTCCGGCACCGGACTGTCGAACAGCGGCAGTGAGGGTTGCACGGCGGCAATAGCCCAGAGCGCCAGGTGGCGGTTGTCGGCCAACTGGCGCAATGCGTTGGCTTCGGCCAGGCATTGGCGGGCCTTGTGATCCAGTTGGGCGCGCAGGCACAGGTCGCTGATATCCCTGAAAGCGCTGGCCTTGCGAGCCTGCTCGATCTGCCGGGCGACGGGTTCTGGCAGGCCGCGCACCATACGCAAGCCCAGCCGAATTGCGGGTTGCGGCTGGTGCAGTTGTTCAAGGCTGCAATCCCAACTGCTGACCGTGACATCCACCGGACGTACTTCAATGCCGTGGCGGCGGGCGTCTTGCAGCACCTGGTCAGGTGAATAAAACCCCATCGGCCAGCTATTGATCAGGGCGCAGGCGTAGGCCGCCGGTTCATGACACTTGAGCCAGCAACTGGCGTAGGTAAGCAGGGCAAAGCTGGCGGCATGGGATTCGGGAAAGCCGTAACTGCCAAAGCCCTTGATCTGCTCGAAGATGCGTGCGGCGAATTCTTCGGTATAGCCATTGTTGAGCATCCCTTTACGCAACCGTATCTGGTGCGGCTCCAGCCCGCCATGGCGTTTCCAGGCGGCCATGGAACGGCGCAGTTCATCGGCCTCGCCGGGGGTGTAGCCGGCGGCAACGATAGCCAGCTTCATCACCTGCTCCTGAAATAGCGGTACACCCAAGGTGCGTGCAAAGACCTCTTTGAGTTCTTCTTTCGGGTAAGTGACCTTCTCCTTATCGTGGCGGCGACGCAGGTAGGGATGCACCATATCGCCCTGAATGGGGCCGGGTCGCACGATAGCGACCTGAATCACCAAATCATAGAATTCGCGTGGCCGCAAGCGCGGCAGCATGGCCATCTGCGCCCGGGATTCGATCTGAAACACGCCCAGGGTATCGGCCCGGCAAATCATGTCGTAGGTGGCGCTGTCATCGGGCGGGATCTTCGCCACGGTCAGATCGCGGCGGCCACTTTCCTTCAACAACGCCAGGCAACGGCGAATCGCACTGAGCATACCCAGCGCCAGCACATCGACTTTCATCAGCCCCAGGGCGTCGATGTCATCCTTGTCCCACTGAATGATGGTCCGGTCGGGCATTGCCGCATTTTCCACCGGCACCAGCGTCGAGAGTGGCTGCTGCGAGATCACAAAGCCGCCCGGATGCTGCGACAGGTGCCGAGGAAAACCGATCAGTTGTTCGGTCAATGCCAGGACCATGCGCACCTGGCGGTTCTGCGGGTCGAAGCCGGCCTCAATGAAGCGCTCCAGCGGCGGCAGGCTGTCACTCCAGCGGCTGCAGCATTTAGCCAGGGCGGTGATCTGATCGGCAGGCCAGCCCAGCGCCTTGGCCACATCCCGAATGGCCCCGGTGACATGGTAAGTGCTGGCCACGGCGGTGAGGGCGGCGCGTTCGCGGCCGTAGCGATTGAACACGTACTGGATCACCTCTTCGCGGCGTTCGTGCTCGAAATCCACGTCGATATCCGGCGGTTCATTGCGCTCGCGGGAGATGAACCGCTCGAACAGCATCTCCATGCGCGTGGGGTCCAGTTCGGTGATGCCCAAGGCGTAACAGACCGCCGAGTTGGCCGCCGAGCCACGCCCCTGGCAGAGAATGTTCTGGCCACGGGCAAAGTGAACAATGTCGTGCACCGTGAGAAAGTAACTCTCGTATTGCAGTTCGATGATCAGCTCGAGTTCATTGTCGATCTGTTGACTGATCGGTTCAGGTACGCCGGCTGGCCAACGCCATTGACAGCCGTTCCAGGTCAGCTCGCGCAACCAACTGGCAGCGGTCTTGCCCTGCGGCACCACTTCATGGGGGTACTCGTAACGCAGCTCATCGAGCTGAAAAGTGCACTGCGTGGCGATTTTGACCGACTCATCCAATAATGCCTGAGGGTAAAGACTCTGCAGCACCGGCACTGGCCGCAGGTGGCGTTCGCCATTCGGGAACAGCTGATAGCCGGCCTCGCTGACCGTACAGTGCTGGCCGATGGCAGTCAGGGTGTCTTGCAGCGCCCGCCGGCCGCGGGCATGCATATGCACATCGCCGCTGGCCACCAGCGGCAGTTGCAGTCGCGCCCCCAACTGCTGCAGGTCGGCCAGTTGCCGCGCATCATCTGCGCCGTGGTGCAGTTGCACACTGATCCAGCAAGCGTCAGGAAACATCGACGCGACCCATCGTCCGTGTGCCTCACAGGCCCGCGGGCCTGGCACCCACAGCGCAATGATGCCCTCAGTGGTCGCGGCAAAATCGGCCTGGCCCAGTGCATAGCAGCCCTTGCGGCTACGCCGCCGGGCCAGCGTGACCAGCTTGCAGATGTTCTGGTAACCGGTCAGGTCACGGGCCAGCAGCACAAGTTTGATGCCTTCGCTGAGTTGCACTTCGATGCCGGTGATCAACTGCACGCCACTGGCTTTGGCCGCCTGCCAGGCACGCACAATACCGGCCAGTGAACACTCATCGGTGATGGCCAGGGCCTGGTAACCAAGCTGGGCAGCCCGCTCGAACAGCTCTTTGGCAGTGGAAGCGCCACGCTGAAAGCTGAAGTTGGACAGGCAGTGCAGCTCGGCATAGCGGCTCATGAAAACCAGCCGTGCAGTTGCAGCGGCCCCTCACAGCCTGCGTCACGAAAAGCCCAGCCACGCTGGCCATCGCGGGTTTGCACCACGTAATAGTCGCGGCGCACATCGCCGCCGTCCCACCAGCCGGACTCGATACGTTCAGGGCCGGCCAGGATCTGCACGCTGTCATCGTTCAGGGTTGAGGGTTCGCTAAGCAGCCAGCCAGGACGCGGCGCATCAATGGCTGAGGGCAGGGCGCCCGGTTCGACAGACCAGGCATGCTCGGGACGATGATCGGCGCGCGGGTGCAGCTCCCGTACCGAGCCGTCGCCAAGCCGCGCCCGTAGCCGCTCGCGCAAGGGCTCCCAGGCTTGCAACTGCTGGGGCCGCTCGTTGAACAGCGGCTGATGTTGCGGGGTAAATGTCGGCAACTGTTCGGCCAGCAAGCGCACCGCCAGCACCGCGGCGGGTAGCCGTTGCTGCTCCAGCCGGCCACGGGTCAGCTCGAAGAGCATGCCTGCGTCGCGTTCGGCACTGAGCAAACCGACCGGCACCTGTGTAGTCGGGTGGCTGCGATGCTCAAGATGCAGTACGAAGCGCTGCACGCCACAGTCGCGACCGGCAAGATAGGCCGCCAGGTCACCGGTCAGGCGGCGTAACGGGAACAGCAAGGCCTGATGGGAGTCGACCTCGAAATTCAACTCGATGCGCGCATCGAACACATCCGGGGGGCTATAGAAGGTCAAGGCCAGGGCGCGCCGACCGCTTAGCCGGTCGAGTTGCTGCAGCACCTCGGGGGCAAAACGGCGGGCCAGACCGTCACGCGGCAAGGCCAGCACCTGACGAAGCTGGCGCAACCCCATGCGCGCGAGGGTATTGGCGGCATCAATGGGCAGGCCGACGCGCTCTATGGGCAGCGGGTCGAGGGTCTGCGCCAGCCGTTGTGCGTCCAAAACCGCCAGACCGTCTCGGCCATTGGCCAGTACTCGGGCGGCGGCCGGGTTGGGCGCGGCACTTATGCGATGGACAAAACCCAACGCAGCCAGCTCTTCACGCAGGCGCGCTTGCAGTTTTGGCCAGGGGCCGAACAGACCCAGGCTCGACTGCACTTCCAGCAGCAGGCAACGCGGATAATGCAGGCTGACCTGCGCACTGAAACCATAGGCCCAGGCCGCCAGAAATTGCTGCGAAGCTTCAATCTGTGAAACATCGTAATCGGCCATGGCAAAGCCGCTGGCCAGGCTTTGCGCGGCGGTCAGTGACTGGCCCGCTCGCAAGCCCAGAGCCCGCGCTGCCGGGTTGACCGCTTGCAGCACCCGGCGCTGCGCAGGCCCACTGAGCAGCACCAGCGGCTGATCGCTATCGGCACGCTGGCGTAGCACGCCGTCCATGGCCAGTTGCGGGAACAGAATGCAGGCCCAGAGCATGACCGCTTACTGCCAGGCCAATGCTAGAGAACTCAACGGGATCGGCTTGGGTGGCGCGATACCCCCACGGCACTTGAGCACCCGCAGTTGATCAGGCGCAGCCTCTACCGCCAGGCGCAAGGCCGCCGGGGAGGGATTGATGGCCTCTTCCAGTGGCCGATAGGCAAACGCCAGGGTCTGTCCGGTTTCTGCCGCCACCTGCAAGCGCCGCAATGAGCGGTCGTCGGCCTGACGCAACCAGCACACAACCGCACCACAACTGCCCGAGCGCAGGCTTTGCTCGGCAGCCCACAGCGCGTCACGCCCCTGGGCCTGCACCAGGCTCAGGTAACCCAGCTCGATACCGGCCGCCGCCCAGGCGCGGGGGTAAGGCAAATGTGGCGGGCCAACCAGCACCACCCGCTCAGCGCGTTGGGTCAGCCGGGCGAGGGTGGGCCAGAGCAGGCGCAACTCACCGATGCCCTGGGCCGCCACCAGCAGTTCACTCAACGCCGCGACCGGCCAGCCGCCGCCGGGCAACAGGTTGTCCAGCGCCGCATGGCCAGTCGATGGACAAGCTGACGCCGCACTGTCGCTGGCCTGCCCGCGCCAGATACGACGGCTGTCGAAGAGACTTTCAAGTGAGACAACTGAGGGCATGGTGGTGGAAACCCCGGATACTGTATTTATATACAGTATTTGTCTCAGCCCCGGTCCAGGTCAAGCCGCAAGCGACAGATTGCCATGATGGCGACTGTGAAGCCGCGGCCGTGATCTTGTTATAGTGCGCGACTTACCCTGCTGGAGCCACGCATGCTGACGGTCCGCGATCTGCTATTGAACGAATCCCTTGGCATCAGCGCACTGGCCGGCTTCGCGGGCGTAGACCGCACGATCACCTGGGCACATACGGTCGATCTGTGCGATCCCTGGAAATGGGTGGCCGCTGGCAATCTGGTGATGACCACCGGCATCGGCCTGCCCACAGATGCCGGGCAACAGGTGCGCTGGCTGGAGCAACTGGCCGACAGCCAGGCCTGTGCGTTACTGGTGGCCCCGCGTGCGGATTCTCCGGCGCTCACCCCAGAGTTGCTCGAATGTGCCGAGCAGCTGGGTTTTGCGCTGCTCTCGGCCAGCTTCGAACTGGCCTTCGTCAAGCTGTCTCAGTTGATTATCGAGAGCGTGCTGCATACCCAGCGTGAGCGCCTGAGCACCAGTGAGCGCTTGTTTCAGACTTATGCCCAGGTGCTGCGCAAGAAACCGGATTTCGAGGGCCGCCTGACGCTGCTGGCCGATAGCCTGGGTCTTGATCTGCTGGTCGAGGATGCGGCCAGCGGGGTCCCCATCGTCGCATCGCGGCAAGTGGCAGTCTCGAGGTTGCTGGAGCGGGTCGCCATTCCAGGCATTGTGTCGGCCAATCTGGTCATCATTGCTCATGGCAAAAAGGTCTGGGGTGACCCTTTGCTGGTGCGCTCACTGGTCGGCCTGCTGAGTATCGAACTGGAGCGTCTGGCGATTGCGCGTGACGAACAGCGCGAAGCTGGCGCCACTCTGTTGCGCAATTTGATCACTGGCCAGATCGAACTGTCAGCAGCCCGGCCAATGCTGGAACGCCGTGGCCTGAGCGGGACGCTGGTGTGTATCGCACTGGAGCCGGGGCAGCAGGGGGTCTGGCATACAGAGACACTGCATCATGCGCCTGGTTTGCATCAGCCGGCGCCCTTACTGCTGGCTGACGAGGGGCTATTGCTGATGCTGGCCAATGATTCACCGGCACTGTTCGAGCAATGCCTGGCAAATCTGGGTGCGGGTACCCGGATAGGCATCAGCGGGCCGGCCAGTGTCGCGGCCGGAGTCACTGAAAGCCTTCGCCAGGCACGTCTGGCACTGGCTCAGGCACGTGAGTCAGGCCAGAGCATGCAGCGCTATGGTGAGGCGCAGCGTGTCACCGGCATGGCGCCCAAATCCCTCGCCGAAGCCCGCGCCTTGCTGGGACATTACCTGGGGGCGTTGATCGAGCATGACCGCAGCCAGGACGGTGAACTGCTCAAGACCCTGGCCGCATTTCTTGGCAACGATGGCAACTGGAAAGCCAGCGCCTTTGAGCTGGGCATTCATCGCCAGACACTGGTCTACCGGATCAAACGGATCGAACAGCTCAGCGGTTTCTCAGCTACGACCACCCATGGCAGTGCGCAGCTGTGGATTGCCTTGCAGGCCGGGATCAGCACCGGCCTGCTGGAAGGTCTCAGTAAATGGCATAGACCTTCCTGACTGTTTCGATAACATCCCAGCGGCCGGTCCAGCCTGGCGGCAGGATGATCAGGTCTCCGGCGCCGACCTCCTTGACTTCACCGCTGGCGTCGTCGGTCAGCGTGGCGCGGCCGGCCAGGATGTATGTGAATTCGGTATCGGGACGATCAATCACCGGCCAGCCACCGGGCCGGCACTCCCAGATGCCGAGGTTGCCGGTGGCCAGTGGCGCCAGGGTCTGGATGGCGATCTGCGGATCGCCCCGGTCAGCGCCGCCCCGTTGTCCTTTGGGTTCCAGCGCGGCGGTAGACAGTTCGGCGGCCTTGAGAATGGTAAAAACAGGCATGGTGCGTTCCTTTTTCAATGAGCGCCCGTCAGCCGTTCCAGCAGCATGGCGGTACGCGAGGGTTTACGGGTCCAGCGCTCTTCGAGGTCACTGAAGTTGGCGGCGGCCAGGCCGCTGTTGATGCCCAACCAGCGCAAGGGCTCAGGCTCCCAGGCCGGCGAGCGATGGTTAACAAGGGGCAGGCGGTTAAGTTCATGGTCCTCGCCGAGGATCAGGTTGCGCAGCAGGCGACCAGCCAGGTTGCTGGTGGCCACGCCATCACCGACATAGTTGCCGGCCCAGGCCATACGGGTTTGAGGGTCAAGGCTGACGGTTGGACACCAGTCACGGGCCACGCCCAAAGCGCCGCCCCAGCGGTGAGTGATTCGTGCATCGACCAGGGCCGGGAAGAACTCCAGCAACGCGGCATGAATCTTCTGGTGGGTACTGTCTACCAGATCGGCGCTCTCGGGCATTTTCGAGCCCCATTGATAAGGCGCGCCGCGCCCGCCGAAAACCAGGCGCCCCTCGGCGGTGACCTGGCCATACACACGCAGGTGGCGCATGTCATTGAAGGCCCGGCGCACATCCAGACCCAGTTGCTGACGCAAGCCGAGCGGCAGCGGCTCGGTGGCCAGTACCAGCGAATACAGCGGGATCACCGAACGTTGCAGGCCCGGCTGTTGGGCGCTGAACGCCTCGGTTGCCCGTACCACGGTCTCGGCCTTGACCTCGCCTGCGATCGTTTGTACCCGGCCGGGATGGATCTGCAGGACTTCGCTGTGCTCATAAATCTTCGCCCCCATGCGTTCGACCAGACTGGCCAGGCCGCGCACCAGCTTGCCGGGATGGATCAGTGCGCAATGCTCGGTGAACAGGCCGCCTTGTACGTTTTCGACGTCCAGTAGCGCACGGGCTTTGGCGGTATTCAGGGCGTGCCATTGTTCGGGCAGGCCGAACTCTTTTGAAGCCTGCACCGCACTATTGGCCCTGGCCCACTGCGCCGGGCTGCGTGCCACGGACAGAAAACCCTGTTTGCTGTAATCAGCCTCGATCCCTTCTGCAGCCAGCACCCGGCCGATTTCATCGACCGTGTCATTCATTGCCATCTGTAAGGCCAGCGCTGCTGCATGGCTGGACATCTGCGCCAGATGGTTCAGCGAGATCGGGAAGATCGCCGAAGCCCAGCCGCCATTGCGCCCCGAAGCGCCGAAGCCGACGGTTTTGCGCTCCAACAGCACCACACGTAATGTCGGTGCGCTTTTGAGCAGGTAGTAGGCCGTCCACAGGCCGGTGTAGCCGGCGCCGACAATCACCACGTCGGCGTTGATGGCGTGCTCCAGCCGCTCACGAGCCGGGGTTGGCTCGTACCAGAGCGGCCGATTGGGCAATTGGGTCAGGTCCATGGTTATCTCTATACAGGTTGGGTCGGGGAAGATGCAGCGGCCGCCTGACGGGCACGCACCCGGCCCAGCACGGCATACGACAGAAGGATCACGGCGATTGCCACCAGACATTGCAGCAGGCTGGCCCGGCTGGTGGCGTCAAGCGCCATGCTGACCAGCACGGCGATAATGGCGGCGGTCACTAGCAACGGCAGCCAAGGGTGGCCCCACATGCGGAATTTGAGGCTGCCTGCGGCAACCCAGCGCGGGCGCAGTTTGATTTGCGACAGGCAAATCATCAGGTAAACGAACAGAAACACCGCGCCGGAAGAGTTGAGCAGGAACTGGAATACGGTGTCTGGCCAGATTGCTGCAATCACCACACAGCCGTAACCCACCAGCGTTGAAGTGATGACGCCCCGTGCTGGTACACCGCGTTTACTCACGCTGGCGATACTGGCCGGAGCCTCGCCATTACTGGCCAGCACGAATAGCAAGCGTGAGGAGGTGTACAGCCCGGCATTGAGCACCGACAGTACGGCGATCAGGATCACCACCTTGAGCACCAGCGCTGCACCGGGAATACCGATGTGTTCCAGAGTAGTCACGAACGGCGACTTGCCCGGCACGATGTCGGTCCACGGTTGGGCCACGACAATGAACAGGGTTGAAAGCGCAAAGAACACCAGAATCCGGGCCATTACAGTGTTGACTGCACGGCGTATATTCTGCGCCGGGTGTTCAGACTCAGCCGCTGCGATGGTCGCCACCTCGACCCCGGTCATCGAGAAAATCACTACCACCACGCCGGAAAACAGCGAAGCAATGCCGTTCGGGAACAGGCCGCCGTGGTCTGTGAGATGGTTGAAACTTGCCTGGGAGTCAGGCCAGCCACCGCTGATGTAAGCGCCGGTGACCACCAGAAAGGCAACGATGGCAGCGACCTTGACCCCAGCGAACCAGTATTCTGCCTCACCGAAGGAATGCACTGACATCAGGTTGAGCAGGGTCATGATAACCATCAACCCCAAGGCGATGGCCCACACAGGAAAGCCCGGCAGCCACTCATTGATGATCTGCCCTCCGACTACGGCTTCGAAGCCGACGACAATGACCCAGAAGTACCAGTACAGCCAGCCCGTGGCGTAGCCGGCGGCGTTGCCATAGGCCATGCGTGCGTAATCGACGAAGGAGCCTTTGCTGGGATGGGCGGCGGCCATTTCGCCGAGCATGCGCATGACCAGCGCAACGATGATGCCGGTCACGATATAGGTCAGAAAGGCGCCAGGGCCTGTGGACGCAATCACTGCGCTGGAGCCGACGAACAGTCCGGCACCGATGACTCCGCCAAGGGCCAGCATGCTGATATGGCGGGTTTTCAAGGATTTCTTCAACCGCGGGTCGTGCTCGTGTTGAACAGGCATGGGGCGTCTCCGTTGTTGTTATTGGTGCTTGCCTGGAACAGGAGACTAGGGCGGTTGCAACGAGGGGAATAGCGTAAAAATGCGCAGTGCGGGGAGAGGACTTGTACAAATGTATGAATGTATACGTGCAGGTGGTGCTTGAGAGTCGAACGGGGTGCCATCCTTGGCACTCATCGCCCATGGGCTGCAATCATTACCAGGCCAGTAGCCCTCGACATTGGAGAAAGTCCACGACCGGCCGTCGGTCCCAGCAGGGGCAGGCGCACCGATTCACGTGCTGCCTCTTGCTGCGAACCGATGAGGTCGAAAGATTGACGATGCGCCCGGCGGCAGAGCGCAGTTGGCCGAGGACGGTTTAACGCCCCCGTGCCGCCGTCCATTGCACCGCAAACACACTGGCCAGCACGATGACCAGGCCGATCAGGGCGCTGCCGGTCATTGACTGGCCAAGCAGTGCCCAGCCCAGCAACACTGCCGACAATGGGCTCAGCAGGCCCAACGATGCCACCGCCACGGTCGGCAGGCGGATCACCCCGCGAAACCACAGCACATAACCGAGCAGGCTACCGGCCAGGCTGAGGTAGGCGTAGGCCGCGTATTGCGCGAGGGTCAGCGGCGGCAAGGGGGCATCGGCCAGCCAGGCGACCGGCGCCAGCAGTACGCCGCCAATCACCAGTTGCCAGCCGGTGAGGGCCAGGACTGGCATCTGCAACTGCCAGCGCCGGGTCAGCCATACACCCAGCGCCATACACGTGGCGCCCAGCAAGGCAGCGGCCATACCCACCGGTTCAAAGATCGTCTGCGGCGACAGCAGCAGTACAGCCATGCCCATGACGCCGAGCAGCGCCGAACACAAGGTCGCCAACGCGGGTGAACGGCGCTCCACCGCCCAGGCCAGCAGCATGACCAGTAACGGTTGGATCGCACCCAATACCGCCGCCAAACCACCCGGCAAGCGATAGGCTGCGACGAACAGCAGGGCCTGGAACACCCCGATATTAAGCGCACCCAGCACCAGCAGGCGCCAGACGTTTTGCCGGGAGGGCATTTGCCGGGTGTAGAGCAGCAACAACAGACCCGCCGGCAATACCCGGATGAGCGCTGCGGTGAAGGGCCGGTCAGGCGGCAGGATTTCTGAGGTCACGATATAGGTGGAGCCCCAGATGGCGGGTGCCAGAGCGGTCAGCAGGATATCGCGCCATTGTGGGTGAGTATGGGTTGCGGTCATGATTTTATCTTCAACTCAAGGTAATATGATCGTTGCTCAACAACTACCTTGAAGTCAAGATAAATGACAGATTCGGCCAAGCAACGACCCCGCGATGCAGTGGACACCATCCTGGAACAGTGGCACCGCGAACGCCCCGAGCTGGACACCACGCCCATGGGGCCGATCGGGCGGATCAACCGCTGCGCAGCGCTGCTGACCCCGCGCCTGGAAGCAGGTTATGCCGCTTACGACCTGAGCGTCTGGGAGTTCGACATGCTCGCCACCCTGCGTCGCTCCGGCGCGCCGTATTGCCTGAGCCCCACGGCGTTGTTCTCGACCCTGATGGTGACCTCCGGAACCATGACCCACCGGTTAAAGCGTCTGGAAACCCGTCAGTTGATCGAGCGCGTGGCCAACCCCGATGACGCGCGCAGCCTGCTGGTGCAGTTGACGGCGCAGGGCCTGGCGTTGATTGATCGGGCAGTTGAAAGCCATCTGGAGAATGAGCGGCGCCTGCTGGAGACATTGCCGGCCGACATGCTGGCTGAGCTGGATGCCAGCTTGTCGCGGTTGTTGCGGGTGTTGGAGGGGTAGAACAAGTTGCGGTTTTTCGCGGCTGAAGCGGCGATCCGCTTCAGCCGCGAAAGCAGATTACTTGGCAACCGGCATGGCGAACTCAGCGCCTTTTTCGATGCTTTCCGGCCAGCGCTGCATGATCGACTTCTGTTTGGTGTAGAAGCGTACGCCTTCGCTGCCATAGGCGTGCATGTCGCCAAACAGGCTCTTTTTCCAGCCGCCGAAACCGTGCCAGGCCATTGGTACTGGAATCGGTACGTTGATACCGACCATGCCGACTTCAATGCGGCGACCGAACTCACGGGCGATGTTGCCATCGGCGGTGAACAGGCTGACGCCGTTGCCGAACTCGTGGTTGTTGACCAGTTCCACTGCCTGACCGAAGTCATCCACGCGCACGCAGCTCAACACCGGGCCGAAAATCTCTTCGCGGTAGATGGCCATTTCCGGGGTGACATGGTCGAACAGTGTCGCGCCCAGCCAGAAACCGTTTTCCAGACTGGCTTCGGCAGGTTTGAAGTCGCGGCCATCAAGCAGCAGCTTGGCACCGGCAGCCACTCCTTGTTCGATGTAGCCGGTGATGCGCTTGCGGGCCACATCAGTGACGATCGGGCCCATTTCGGCCTTCAGGTCACGGCCATCGGTGACGCGCAGTTGCTTGGCGCGCTCGATCAGGGCGGGGACGATCTTGTCGGCCACATCACCGACCAATACGGCCACCGAGATCGCCATGCAGCGCTCACCCGCACTGCCGTAAGCGGCGCCCATCAAGGCATCGACGGTTTTCTCGATATCGGCGTCGGGCATCACCACCATGTGGTTCTTGGCACCGCCCAGGCCCTGGACACGCTTGCCATTGCGGGCGCCGGTCTCGTAGATGTACTGGGCAATCGGTGTCGAGCCGACGAAGCTCAGTGCCTTGACGTCCGGGTGCTCCAGCAGCGCGTCGACCGACTCCTTGTCGCCTTGCACCACGTTGAACACGCCTTTGGGCAGACCGGCCTCACGCAGCAGCTCAGCCATGAACAGCGACGCGCTCGGGTCGGTCGGGCTTGGTTTGAGGACGAAGGTGTTACCGGCCGCCAGGGCGATCGGGTACATCCACATCGGGACCATCACCGGGAAGTTGAACGGCGTTACACCGGCGACGACGCCCAGTGGTTGGCGTACGGTCCAGTTGTCGATACCCCGGGAGACCTGGTCGGTATGGTCGCCTTTCATCAGGTGCGGAATACCACAGGCGAATTCGAGAATGTCGATACCGCGCTCGACTTCGCCCTGGGCATCGGTGAATACCTTGCCGTGTTCGGCGGTGATGATGCGCGCCAGATCATCTTTACGTTCCTGCAGCAATTGCAGGTAACGGAACAGTACCCGGGCGCGACGGATTGGCGGCGTCTCGCTCCAATCAGCGAATGCCGCCTTGGCCGCAGCAACGGCTTCGTCGACTGTCTTGCGGCTGCCGAGCGCGACCTTGCCGGTCACTTCACCGGTAGCCGGGTTGTAAACGTCCTGATAACGGTCGTCGCGGCTGACACGGGCGTCATTGATGTAATGTTCGATGGTCTGGCTCATGAGTACCTCTTGGTTGTTGTTCGCAAGATGGATTCACGATAACCCTTGAATTTGTTCGCAACCAGACCAGAATGGCGAACTCATTGTTTTGAATGGCGAACAATAGGCATCGTCGGATCCGGTTTTTAACGCAGCGATGGCAATAAGGTCGTTTTTAGAGGTGCTCAATGGAACATACAGAAATCGAAGGCCTCTGGACCCACATCCGCTGGCTGGCCGTACTGGAAGAGCAGGGCACTTATACCGCCGCGGCGACGCGCCTGGGGGTCAGCAAGTCGGTGGTCAGCCAGCGAATTGCGGAACTGGAAAAGGCCACCGGTACGCAACTGGTAAACCGTACCACCCGCAGTGTGCGTCTGACCCAGGCCGGTGAAGCCCTGACCCGCGAGGTGCGCGACGCCTACGCGCAGATCGCCCGCAGCTTCTCGGCGGTACGTGAATCATCCGGCACGTTGCGTGGCTTGCTGCGCCTCACCGCTCCAGTGGCCTTTGCCCGCCAGCAACTGGTCCCGCTGCTGCCGGCGTTTCTCGAACGCTACCCGCAAGTGCGGGTGCAACTGGAAGTCTCCGACGCATTGACCTCTATCGCCGCCGAAGGCTTCGACCTGGCGATCCGCCACAGTTTTCAGATCCCCGACACCCATGTGGCCTGGAAGCTGTGCGACACCGCTTCAGTGCTGGTGGCCAGTCAGGGCTACATTGCACGCCATGGGGAACCACACAGCCCGGAACAACTGGCCAGCCATAACTGCCTGTTTTACCCGCGTGGCGGTGATCAACCGGTGTGGACTTTCGAACGCGCCAAGCGGGATAGCACTGAGCCAGAGCGCCTTAGCGTGCCGATCACCGGCAACTTCGCCACCAATAACAGTGAAGCCCTGCGCGATGCCGCTTTGCAGGACACCGGGATTGCCCTGCTACCCGACTTCAGCGCTCAGGCGGCGCTGGCCCAGGGCTCGCTGCAACGGGTGCTGCCAGACTGGACGCTCAAAGGGGCATTTGCGGGCGAAATTCACCTGATCCGCCCGTATTCACCGCACGTGCCCAAGGCGGTGGGGGCGCTGGTCAGCTACCTGCGTGAGCGGTTGGGGAACGGTTTTCACGCATAGACCGACCTGTACATCGCAGAGGATCTGGGCTAACAGTCAATACTGTCCACTTAGGTACTCTATGCCCCCAGTGGGAGCGAGCTTGCTCGCGAAGAGGCCAGTAAAGTCACAGCATCTGCTGCGAATGTGCCGCCGTCTTCGCTGGCAAGCCAGCTCCCACCGGTCTATGGGGGCTAACGACCATTCAGTTCTTGGGGCGTACCACAATACCGCTGTAAGCATCGCGGCATTGCAGGTCGACAGAGTTACGCTCCTTCAAGGTCTAGGACAGCTACGGCCTGGCCGGCTTTAAATTCAGATCCGGTAGCTTCAACGAGGACACCCGTGGGCGCTGGTATTTCAACGTCGTGGTCGAGGTCGACCGGCAGTTATCGCCAGGCCAGGACGCAGTGGGTATCGACCTCGGACTGAAAACCACGGCCACCTGCAGCGACGGTCATCGCCTTGAAAGCGGCAGGTTCTACAGGGATCTGGAGAGAGCCTTGGGCACGGCCCAGCGCGCCGGCAAGAAAGCCCGTGTACGGGCGATTCACGCCAAAACTGCGAACCGCCGCAAGGATTGCCTGCATAAGTTCAGCAACTCGCTGGTAGCGCGTTGTGGCGTCATTGTGGTGGGCGATGTGAACTCACTGAAACTCGCGAAAACCAGGATGGCCAAGTCGGTGCTGGACGCCGGCTGGGGCCAATTGAAAACCATGCTGGAATACAAATGCGATCACGCAGGCACGGTTTTCAAGGTTGTCAGCGAGAGAAACACCACCCAAACCTGTTCGAGCTGCAAGCAATTGCCGGACTCGAGGCCGAGAGGTATCGCAGGGCTTGGAATAAGGGAATGGACTTGTTGTGGGTGTGGTGCAACCCACGACCGCGACGTCAACGCCGCAAAGAACATACTCGCGCTCGGGCATGAGCGTCCAGTTGTGGGAATCCCAGCCCTTTAGGGCGGGGAGGATGTCAAGAAAGGGAGTGTCATTGATGGTATAAAAACAATTCGAAACACAAGGAAAGAATTCATGACAACCCCGCTTCACGATCACCCCGCGCAAGAACCTGACGAACACGCCCTCAAACGCAACCTTTCCAATCGCCATATCCAGTTGATAGCCATTGGCGGCGCCATTGGTACCGGCCTGTTCATGGGCTCGGGCAAGACCATCAGCCTGGCCGGCCCGTCGATCATTTTCGTCTACATGATCATCGGTTTCATGCTGTTCTTCGTCATGCGCGCAATGGGCGAGTTGCTGCTGTCGAACCTCAACTACAAGTCCTTCATCGACTTTTCTACCGACCTGCTCGGTCCTTGGGCGGGCTTTTTCACTGGCTGGACTTATTGGTTCTGCTGGATCGTGACCGGCATCGCCGATGTCATCGCCATTGCCGCCTATACCCAGTTCTGGTTCCCGGAGGTGCAGCCCTGGATACCGGCGCTGGCCTGCGTAGCCCTGTTGCTGTCGCTGAACCTGCTGACAGTGAAAATGTTCGGCGAGCTGGAGTTCTGGTTCGCGATGATCAAGATCGTCGCCATTTGCGCGTTGATCTGCACCGGCCTGTACATGGTGATTGCCAGCTACCAGTCGCCGAGTGGCGATGTGGCGTCGTTGAGCAACCTGTGGAACGACGGCGGCATGTTCCCGCATGGTTTGATGGGCTTTTTCGCCGGTTTCCAGATCGCGGTGTTTGCTTTTGTCGGTATCGAGCTGGTGGGCACCACCGCCGCCGAAACCCGTAACCCGGAGCGTAACCTGCCACGCGCGATCAACTCGATCCCGATCCGGATCATCGTGTTTTACGTGCTGGCGCTGATCACCATCATGGCGGTGACGCCTTGGCGTGACGTGGTGCCCAACAAGAGCCCGTTCGTTGAATTGTTCGTGTTGGCCGGGCTGCCGGCGGCCGCTGCTGTGATCAACTTCGTGGTTCTGACTTCCGCTGCGTCGTCGGCCAACAGTGGGGTATTTTCCACCAGCCGCATGCTCTACGGCCTGGCCATGGAAGGTGATGCGCCGAAGCGCTTCGGTACGCTATCGCGCAGCGCCGTGCCGTCCAACGGCCTGATCTTCTCCTGCATCTGCCTGACCTTTGGCGCAGTGGTGATCTACCTGATGCCGAGCATGATCGAAGCGTTCACCCTGATCACTACGGTCTCGGCGCTGCTGTTCATGTTTGTCTGGTCGATGATCCTGCTGTCGTACATGGCCTACCGCAACCAGCGGGGGCATCTGCATCAGGCCTCGAAATTCCGCATGCCTGGTGGCGTGTTCATGTGCTGGGTGTGCCTGGCGTTTTTTGCCTTCATCCTGGTGTTGCTGGCGCTGCAAGCCGACACCCGTCAGGCGCTGCTGGTGACGCCGGTGTGGTTTGTGGTGTTGGGCGTGGCGTACCGGGTGCGTCGTCAGAATACAGCGCACGCAAAGGTTGGGTATAAGGCGGACTGAGGTTTGCCGTTGTTGTAACGCGGGGCAATAGCCAGCGCCCCGCGGGCTGCTACACAAGGACAGCATATGCTCACCGTACTCAAGCAGTACCCCTCAGGCGTTAACCTGCTGCTGGCCAGTGCCTTCGTACTGACTCTGGGGCGGGCGATCACGCTGCCGTATCTGGTGCTCTACCTGAGCAGCCATTACCAAGCTGGCGCGAAAAGCCCCTTCCTTCAGGTGGGGGATGAAAGCGGCACCGCGAAGCGGTCATAGGGGTTAAGATCCACAAAACCGCCCCTATTCTGTGTTTCATGACTGAAATGAAAGCGACCAGAACCCTCAAGATTCGAGTGCGAGACAAGCACGCAGCGCAGCTGCGTGAAGCTTCTCGCGCTGTGAATTTTGTGTGGAACTACGTGAACGAGTTGAGCTGTCGCTCGATTCGTGAGCATGGTCGTTTTCTGTCGGCGTT
>NZ_JAMYDZ010000025.1:0-94961 GCF_024129905.1 Pseudomonas sp. 21LCFQ010
GGTGCGTAGAACGAACCATCCGAAAGCGTGGCGAAGCGGGCAATGCCCATGTCGATGCCGACTGCCGCACCCTGTGCCGTGGGCTGCTCATCGATCTCGCGTTCGGTCTGGATACTCACGAACCACTTGCCACACGACTGGCTCACGGTGATGTTCTTCACAGTACCCAGCGTCTCGCGGCTGTTGCGGTAGCGCAGCCAGCCCAGCTTGGGCAGAAACAGGCGGCTGTTGGTCTGGTCGAGCTTGATCTGTTTCGGGTCGGGATAGCGGAAACTGTCGCGCTGCCCCTTCTTCTTGAACCGGGGAAAGTCGGCTCGCTTGGCGAAGAAGTTGGTGTAGGCCCGCTCCAGATCCTTGAGGCTCTGTTGCAACGGGTGAACAGGCGCATCGGCCAGCCATGCGGTTTGCGGGCTATGGCGCCACTCGGTCAGCAACTTGCACAGGCCCGCATAGCCGAGCTTCTTCTCGCCTTGCTCGTGGCGCTCCTTCTGCAACGCCAGCGCCTTGTTGAAGACGAAGCGACAGGAGCCCGCAAAGCGGCGCATTTGCCGCTCCTGCCGGCCGTCTGGCATGAGTTCGTACTTGAAGGCTTGAAGTCGTTGCATGCTGCTCTTGAGCCATGAGCAATGAAGGCGACATTAGGCGCGGACGGCACGGTGTTTTCAAGGTGCATGCCCATGGGGTCTTTGTAACGAAATACCGCCGTAGAATGGCATCTGTGTCGCCGTATTACGTCGCATCATCCTGTGGCTGTGCATCCATCGAACAGCAGCAGACACCCCACGGCAACCAGGGACGGCTACGCCGTCCGCGCTATCCTTCCCCGCCCTGAACGGCGGGGCTTGTCGCGCCCCGATGGTCAAAGTTCATCCCTTGCCCGTGCACCGTCATGGTTCACCGCAATAAATAGTAAGGAAAGAAAGCGACAAAACAGAGCAAAGCGGCTAGAGTTCAGCCAGCGCTGAAGCGATGACCGTTCGAGGCACTGCAACCACGGCATTGCACCGTCAGCCCACAGAATTACCGGCCTGCCTGGCCACCCCCGGCCCGATATGACTATCGGGCTTTTTTATGGGCGACGATCAGAGCCGGGCGAGCGCCTTCATCGCCTCATTAATATGCTGCAACACTTGAGCATCGCCACGCTCCCCCCAGTACAGGGAGAGCATCCGGGCATCCACCTCGACCTTGTAGACATCGCCCGGCAACCCTTGCAAATGGGCCATGACCCGCTCGTCCGCGCAAGGCTCACGCCAGCGATTGACCCACTTCCCCGGTTCGGTTTGCCAGTATTGCCATTGGCCAGGTTCTGCCGACCGGCGCGGGCAGTGATACTGCGCGCAGGAACCAGGCGGCTCGCGCAGCAACCAGTGCGGCCACTCTTCCCGTGCCAGTTGCATACCCAGCCCCAGGCGCCGTGCTTCAAGGCGCAGCGCCATTCTTGTGCTCTGTCTGCGTGATGGCAGCATCCACACCAGCGGGCTGAGCATCACACAAATGATTGACAGAATGATCCAGCCCGTCATATTTCTTGCCCCCGCGCTATCCAGACCAGATAACAATCATTAATAAAACGGCCGCTAGAAGGCCTGCCCAGACGGGCGCGAAAAGGCCATACTGGCTTCAACGCATTGTTCCGGAGGTTACTCTCATGCCGTATCAACACATTTTGGTCGCCATAGACCTGACCGACGAATGCGACCCGGTCATCAAGCGCGCTCGCCTGCTGGCCCAGGCCAGCGGTGCCACGTTATCTTTCGTGCATATCGTCGAACCCATGGCCATGGCCTTTGGTGGCGACGTGCCGATGGACCTGTCCCAGTTGCAGCAGCAGCAATTTGACCAGGCCCAGGCGAAGCTGGACCTTATCAAACAGAAATACCCGGAGGTTCTGGTCGGCAAAAGCCACCTGACCTACGGCCAGCCACGCCAGGAAATCCACAAACTGGCCAAAGAGCACGGCTGCGACCTGATCGTCGTTGGCAGCCACGGCCGCCACGGCCTGGCCCTGTTGCTGGGTTCTACCGCCAATGACGTGCTGCACGGTGCGCCTTGTGATGTGCTTGCAGTACGTTTGAACAAGCAGGACTGATATTGCAACGCGCCTGACGCAGCCTGGCAGGTGCGCGCCCTGTGGCGCGCCCTGCCCGTCTGTCAGTCGTCCAGTTCAGCCCAGCGCTCCAACAGCGCATCCAGCTCAGCCTGGACCGTCTCGACCTGGGCCAGTACCGCCGTGAGCTCGGTAGACGGCCGCTGATAGAACGCCGGCTGGGTGATTTGCTCGTTCAACGCCGCCAAGCGGGTTTCAGTTTCGTCGATCCGGCCAGGCAAGGCCTCCAGTTCGCGCTGCTCCTTGTAGCCGAGCTTTTTCTTCGCCACTGGCGCGGCCTGCACCGGTGCAGCGCTTGCGGCCGGCTTGGGTGCGACCACGGCACTATTGAGTTCCGATTTGCCCGACTTGCTGTCAGTCACCCCCAACAGACGTGGCGAGCCGCCCTGACGCAACCAGTCCTGGTAGCCACCAACGTACTCACGGACCTTGCCACCGCCCTCGAAAACCAGGGTACTGGTGACCACGTTGTCCAGGAAGGCCCGGTCGTGGCTGACCATCAACACGGTACCTTTGTAGTTCGACAGAACTTCTTCGAGCAACTCCAGGGTTTCAACGTCCAGGTCGTTGGTAGGCTCGTCAAGCACCAGCAGGTTGGCCGGCTTGCTGAACAGCTTGGCCAGCAACAGCCGCGCCCGCTCACCACCGGACAGCGCCTTGACCGGCGTGCGCGCACGCTGCGGGCTGAACAGGAAATCGCCCAGGTAACTCAGTACGTGGCGATTCTGGCCGTCGATCTCGATAAAGTCGCGACCTTCGGAAATGTTGTCGATGACGGTCTTTTCCAGATCCAGCTGATGGCGCAGCTGGTCAAAGTAAGCGACCTCAAGCTTGGTCCCTGTCTGCACATCACCGCCGGTCGCCTGCAGATCGCCCAGCATCAGTTTGAGCAGGGTGGTCTTGCCGGTACCGTTGGCACCCAGCAGGCCAATCCGGTCCTCGCGCTGCAGGACCATAGAGAAGTCCTTGACCAGCTCAGGACCGCCCGGATGGGCGAAGCTGACATTTTCCAGCACGATGACCTGCTTGCCGGATTTCTCCGCCGACTCGATCAGAATATTGGCCTTGCCGGTCCGTTCACGACGCTCACTGCGCTCGACACGCAACGCCTTGAGCGCACGCACACGGCCCTCGTTACGGGTGCGCCGCGCCTTGATCCCCTGGCGAATCCAGACTTCTTCCTGAGCCAGACGCTTGTCGAACAGCGCATTGGCGGTTTCTTCGGCGGCCAGCATGGCTTCCTTGTGCACCAGAAAACTTGCGTAGTCGCCGTTCCAGTCGATCAGCCCGCCGCGATCAAGCTCGAGAATGCGGGTCGCCAGGCTCTGCAGGAAGGCCCGGTCGTGGGTGATGAACAAGACCGCGCCCTGGAAGTCCTTGAGTGCCTCTTCGAGCCAGGCAATCGCACCGATATCCAGGTGGTTGGTCGGTTCGTCGAGCAACAGCAGGTCAGGCTCGCAGACCAGCGCCTGAGCCAGCAGCACCCGACGACGCCAGCCACCGGACAACTCGGCCAGGGTCTTGTCAGCCGGCAACTGCAGGCGGCTCAGGGTGCTGTCGACCACCTGCTGCAGGCGCCAGCCATCACGGGCTTCCAGCTCCTGCTGAACATGCATGAGTTTGTTCAGGTCGTCTTCGGTGACGCAGTTCTGGGCCAGATGGTGATATTCGGCCAGCAGCGAGCCAACCCCGTCCAGGCCTTCGGCGACCACATCGAACACGGTGCGGTCATCAGCCGCCGGCAACTCCTGGGGCAACTCGCCAATCTTCAGGCCAGGCGCACGCCAGATACTGCCGTCGTCGGGCTTCTGGACGCCCTTGACCAGCTTGAGCATGCTGGATTTGCCTGTGCCGTTACGGCCGATGATGCACACCCGCTCACCGCGGGCGATCTGCCAGGAGACCTTGTCCAGCAACGGCATGGCGCCGAATGCAAGGGACACTTCGCTGAATTTGAGCAGGGTCATGAGCTTCTCCAAAAACCGGGCGCGCATTCTACCCGAGATAGAGCCCCGCTGTCGGCAGCAGGACGAAATGACTCGCTTGCACCCCCGGTAATTATTTCCGGACACGTCACAGGCAGTCGCGCCACTTTCAACCCAAGCAGGCAAAAGGCTAAAGTAACGGCACTTTTCACGACTCAACAGCCCGGAAGTCCCATGCGCGGTCGTTTGTTCAGCCTAGTATCCTGTCTGCTTCTTTCCGCAACCGCTGCCATGCAGGTCCAGGCAGCGGATATCACCCAACAGCGCAAACTCTATGACGAGGCCAAGAGAGCCCTGGCCAAAGGCGACACCGGCCCCTACATGCGCTCTGCCGCAGCGCTGGCCGACTACCCGTTGCAACCGTATCTGGAATACGACGAACTGACCGCCCGTCTGAAGAGCGCCAGCAACGCCGAAATAGAAAAGTTTCTCGCCGAGCACGGCGACCTGCCCCAGGCCAACTGGATGAAATTGCGCTGGCTGCGCTGGCTGGCCGAGCGCGGTGACTGGCAGACCTTCGTCAAGTATTACGATGAAAAGATGAATTTCACCGAGCTGGACTGCCTGTATGGCCAGTACCAGATCAACAACGGTCAGCGCGCCGAAGCCTACGCCAGCGCAGAAAAACTGTGGATGACCAGCAAGAGCCTGCCAGGCTCGTGCGATACGCTGTTCGCCCAGTGGGCCGCTGCCGGACAATTGACCGAGCAGAAGCGTTGGCAGCGCGCCAAGCTGGCCGCCCAGGCACGCAACTACAGCCTGGCAACCACACTGGTCAACAGCCTCAATTCGCTGGCACCGCAGGGCAAGCTGTTGCTGGCCGTGGCGCAGAAACCGGACATGCTCGACAACCCGGCGCAGTTCAGGCCGGTGGACGAAGCCATGTCGGACGTAGTCGGTCTCGGCCTGCGGCGCCTGGCCCGCCAGGATCCGCCGAAAACCCTGGCGATGCTCGATAGCTACGCCACCACAATGCACTTCTCCAAAGAAGAAAAGGTCGAGATCGCCAAAGAGATCGGCCTGACCCTGGCACGTCGTTATGACGACCGGGCACTGGAGATCATGAGCCGCTACGACCCTGACCTGCACGATGACACCGTCAGCGAATGGCGCATGCGCCTGCTGTTGCGTCTGGGGCGCTGGCAAGAAGCCTATGACCTGGCACGCCGCCTGCCGGCCGACCTGGCCGACACCAACCGCTGGCGCTACTGGGAAGCGCGTGCGCTGGAGCTGGCGCAACCGGGCAACCCGCAAATTCCGGCCTTGTACAAACAAGTCGCGCAAGAGCGGGACTTCTATGGTTTTCTGGCCGCCGACCGCACCCAGAGCCCGTACCAGCTGAACAACAAACCGCTGGTTCTTAGCCAGGCCACGATCAACAAGGTGCGCAACACCCCCGGCATTCGCCGTGCGCTGGAATTTCACAATCGCGGCGAGATCGTCGATGGCCGGCGCGAGTGGTATCACGTCAGCCGGCATTTCAACCGCGACGAAATGGTTGCCCAGGCCAAACTGGCCTATGACCTGAAATGGTACTTCCCGGCAATCCGCACCATCAGCCAGGCCAAATATTGGGATGATCTGGATATCCGCTTCCCGATGGCTTACCGCGACACGCTGGTGCGCGAAGCCAAAGTGCGGGGCCTGCATTCGAGCTGGGTATTTGCCATCACCCGCCAGGAAAGTGCGTTCATGGACGACGCCCGTTCCGGCGTGGGCGCCAGTGGCCTGATGCAGTTGATGCCGGCCACGGCCAAAGAGACCGCAAAACGCTTCAATATTCCGCTGGCATCACCGCAACAGGTGTTTAACCCCGATACCAATATTCAGTTGGGCGCGGCGTTTCTGAGCCAGGTGCACGGGCAATTCAACGGCAACCGGGTATTGGCGTCGGCGGCCTACAACGCAGGTCCAGGACGGGTGCGTCAGTGGCTCAAGGGTGCCAACCATCTGGCATTCGATGTCTGGGTGGAAAGCATCCCGTTCGACGAGACGCGCCAGTATGTGCAGAACGTGTTGTCGTATTCGGTGATCTACGGCCAGAAGCTGAACAACCCGCAGCCGCTGGTGGACTGGCACGAGCGGTTCTTTGACGATTTGTAGGACCGGCCGGGCTGTCGTGCTGCAAACACGGCACCTCGCAGGAGCCGCTTTAGCTGCAATACTGTTCAAATAAGCGCCGCATGCCTTTGTGGGAGCGACCTTGGTCGCGAAAGGGCCGGTAAAGTCACAGCATCTACTGCGAATGTGCCGCCGTCTTCGCCAGCAAGCTGGCTACCACCGGTCTAACAGAACAGTATTGGCTTTAGCTGCAATACTGGTCACTTAAGCACTGTATGCCCACAGTGGGAGCGAGCTCTGCTCGCGAAGAGGCCAGTAAAAACACTACATCTGCTGCGAATGTGCCGCCCTCTTCGCGACCAAGGTCGCTCCTACAAAGGCATGCAGTACTTAACTGAACAGTATTGGCTTTAGCTGCGAAGCCTTTCGCGGCCAAAGCGGATCACCGCCCGGCCGCTCCTACAAGATAACCATTAAAAATCAATTGGTTGTAATTTGTTCGATGAGAGCGGCAGTCGCCACAACGGCCCCGCTCCTACTCCAGAACTTCCACTCGCATCCCCACCTCCAGCCGTCCTTCGCCATCGCTGACCAGGTTTTGCCCGAACAGGATTTCGTTTTCGATCAGACGGTAGCTCTTGAGGGTATTGAGCGGTTCGCGGTCGGGACTGCGCTGGCCGGTGGCGGGGTCGATGGTGGTCAGGACACAGCGCGAGCAGGCCTTGAGTACCCGCAACTCCAGTTCACCGATGCGGATGCGCTTCCAGCTGTCTTCGGCATAAGGCTCAGCGCCGCTGATCACCAGATTGGGCCGAAAGCGCAGCATTTCCTGCGGCCGGCCGATACGCGCAGAGAGATCGTCCAGAGACCCCTGACCAATCAGCAACAGCGGAAAACCATCAGCGAACCCGACTTTGTCGTCGATCGTCCCGTAACCATCGGGCAGCCAGCGTGCACGGGCCTGAGGGACATGCACCACCCGCACCGGTTTGCCAATGAAGGCACTGGCCCACTCGGCCGCCTCGTCACCGGCGTCCGGCACCTGCAAACTATCACGCCATACGGTGACACCGCGCAGGTTATCGGCCCGGTCTTCAGGCAACGCCACATCAAGCGCCGTGAAGCCTGGCGCTGAGAATGTCACGCCGCCAGAGGCATTCCACAGCACCGACAACTGCGACATGTGCGGCAATGCACGCTGGGTGAGAAAACGCCCGGTAGCGGCATCGACCAGCATCCAGCGCCGGTCGCCAACCAGCCCCAAGGCATCGAAAGCGGCGCTGTCGAGCACCTCGGGTTTGCACGACTTCAAGGGATAGCGGTAAAGCGCACTCAGTTGCAACATGGCCTGATCCTGGTGGAGTTCAGGCCACAGATTACACTGGCCTCAGCCGTACACCATCACCAACCGTTCACGAACGACGTCGACCAGCTTGTCCGGCTGGAACTTGGACAGGAAGTTATCGCAACCGACTTTCTTGACCATCGATTCGTTGAAGCTGCCCGACAGCGAAGTGTGCAACACCACATACAAACCCTTGAGCCGTGGGTCGTTGCGAATCTCGGTGGTCAGCCGGTATCCGTCCATTTCCGGCATCTCTGCGTCGGTAAACACCATCAGCAGCTTCTCGTTCATGTCCTGGCCGGTGTCGGCCCAGGCTTTGAGCATGTTCAGCCCCTTGAGACCATTGCTGGCGGTATGCAGCTTGATGCCGAGCTGCGACAAGGTATCGCGCAACTGGTTGAGTGCGACCTTGGAGTCATCCACCAACAGAATTTCCAGACCCTTGGCGCGTTCCAGAATCGGATCCTCAAGCTTTTCGGTCGACACCCGGGCGTTGTAGGGCACGATCTCGGCCAGCACCTTCTCGACATCGATGACTTCGACCAGTTGGTCGTCGACCTTGCTGATCGCGGTCAGGTAGTGCTGGCGACCGGCGCTGGCCGGCGGCGGCATGATGGCATCCCAATTCATGTTGATGATGCGGTCCACGCCGCCCACCAGGAACGCCTGCACCGAGCGGTTGTATTCAGTGACGATAATCGTGCTGTTCGGGCCCGGCACCAGCGGCCGCATGCCGATCGCTTGCGACAGGTCAATAACCGGCAGGGTCTGGCCGCGCAGGTTGACCACGCCACAGACGAACGAATGGCGTTGTGGCATGAGCGTCAGCTTGGGCAGCTGCAGCACTTCCTGAACCTTGAAGACGTTGATCGCAAACAACTGGCGGCCCGCCAGCCGGAACATGAGGATTTCCAGGCGGTTCTCGCCCACCAACTGGGTACGCTGATCCACTGTGTCGAGAATGCCAGCCATGTAGAACTCCTGAAGCGTTAATGACGATACGTCTGCCCGGTGTATCGGCCGAAGCCGCTCAGACCTTAGCCTGCGCAGCCGGGCTTTATCGCGAAATGGCAACCCACTGACTCAACCCGACACCCGACCAGACAACCGTCGGCGACCATTGATATCATATTAGCATCATGCTTTACTGGCTTTACCTTGCCAACTGCCTTGACGATATATATGTCGTTACGGGCCAGATCTTTTTTCAAGTATCAAAGAATTTGATGCTAGGGGTAACCCTGAGTCCAACTCAGGGCAAACCTGATATTCGCCTTATTCAATAGATATTATTGTGACACCATTCTCAATACATGAATGGAGTCAGGCTGTTGTTGTGCGTGCAGGCTCAAGCCCTGCCCCATGCGCGGCCGCCAAGGGGCAATGAAGCAAGCCTGCGCATCAGGGATCAAGTCGACGGCTGAGGTTTTCGGCACTGGCTGGCTAATGCGTGCCGATAGACATCATATAGCCATCATCGAACAATATTCAGAATCCCCCTACAGACTTTCAGCTGAAATGGACATTAACTGTCCGGCATTCCCCGCGAGCGCTCTGTCTACGCGATCGATGAAGTACGGAGACCCAGAATGCTGAACAGTAATCAATGGCAGCAGCGACATGACCAGGTGCTGGATGAATGCCTGAGGTTGCTGGACCGCTCCGAAGACTGCCTGGCGCATCTGGAGATGATCGCCAACGACAAGGACGCTATCAAGGGCCTGCAAAGCACCTTGCGCTCACTCACCGAAAAAGCCGTCGGCGCAGCACTGCACAGTACCGCCAGCTTTGCTGGCCAGTTGCAGCAACAACTCGAGGGCCTGGGTGATGACATGCTGCAGCACGAAGCCCTGCGCACCCTCAGAGACTGCCTGGGCCTGCTGGCCTGGCAACTGGAACTGATTGACCCGCAGACCGGCGAGCTGGGCATGGACGACAGCGAACAACACGAACTGCTCAACCGTCTAGCCGACCAGACCCGCGCAGCACCCAGGGCCGGTTGTTGATGCGGGGCAGACAATAATATCTACACGTAACAAGCAAGCCTTACGCTATCAATCAGCACAAACGCATTGCCGATGGTTTCGATATCAGGCATATCTTCGTTCATCAATACGGTTAAGTATTGCATTGCGATAACAGTTTGCTTGTCTGTAGCGCACCCATTGGGTCGCTGTCGCCGTGGACCACCAGCCAAGACTTTTCAATGATCGCCTTAATACCCCTGCGCAACTTGATCTCTCGCTTGCGCCCTACGGGCAACCGTTATGCCCTGATACTGACAGCCGCACTCGGAACACTCGCCATCCTCGCCAACACGCTGGTTTATTGGCGTACGCAGACACTGCCCGGCGCGTTGTTGCTGTTCAATCTGGTGACCTTCATCCTGCTCTTGCTGCCACGGCTGGGCGCACGCCAGGACGTTTGCCTGACCCCCGTTGAACTGGCCGAACACATGTTGCAGGTGCAAAAGACCGAGCGCCAACGAATCAGCCGCGAACTGCACGACGATATCGGCCAGATGCTCACTGCCGCCCGCCTGCAGCTCGACTGGTTGCAACGGCGCCTGCCGGACGATTGTCACGAACAGGGACGATTGCTCAACCACACACTGCAAGAGACGCTGGACAAGATCCGCGACCTGTCGAGCATCCTCAATCCGCGCCAGCTCTCAAGCCTGGGGCTGGAAGCGAGCCTGCGCTCGCATCTGGTACGCACCCTGGCCGACAGCGAGGTGCGCTGGACCTTCGACTGCCCGCAACCGCTCAATGGCATTGCAGAAGAGATCGCCGTTGCCGCCTTCCGGATCACCCAGGAGGCGGTGACCAACATGCTGCGCCATGCTCAGGCGCACAACCTGGTGGTGCGCCTGCAACGTCTGCCCCACGGCTTGTCGCTGTTCATTCAGGACGATGGCCAGGGTTTCGAGCCAGCCTTGAGCCCCGCCCAGGAAAACCAGCGCGGTATCGCCGGCATGAGCGAACGGGCGTGCCTGCTCGGCGGCGCCTGGTCGCTGCACAGCGAACCAGGCGTCGGCACTCGTATTGAAGCCGTTTTCCCGTGGGCCCCACGCAACCCGCAACGGGCCCACCCGCACAAGACCTGATCATGACCTGCACACTCTTACTGATCGACGACCACTCCCTGATCCGTGCCGGCATCCGCGCCATGGTTGCCGACATTCCCGGCTTCAGCGTGATCGGCGAAGCCGCTGACGGTGAACACCTGCCCGAACTGGTCCTGACCCTGAACCCGGATATCGTCCTGCTGGATATCTCGATGAAGCAGACCAGTGGCCTGGATGCCCTGCAACAGCTATTGCGGGCACGGCCGCACAGCAAAGTGCTGATCATCTCGATGCACACTGAACCGGCACTGATCATGCGCGCCTTGCAGACCGGCGCCCACGGCTACCTGCTCAAGGACACCACCGCGACCGAGCTGCAGCACGCGCTCCTGGCGCTGGCAGCGGGCGAGCGCTATCTCAGCCCGGCGATTGCCCACACCGTCATCAATCAGGCGTTGCTCGGGACCCCGAGCCTGCCTCTGAACACTCAGGACAGCCTCAACCTGACGGCCCGGCAACTGGAAATCCTGCGCCTGATCGTGCGCGGCAAATCCACCCGGGAAATTGCCTCGGGCCTGGGCCTGTCGGTCAAAACCGTCGAGACCCACCGCGCGCAAATCATGAAGCGCTTGCAGATCTACGACATCGCAGGCCTGGTGCTGTACTGCGTACGCGAACGAATCATCAGTCTGGACGACTGAGCCACGGCGTCTCACTGCCGCCCAACAGCGCCGAACCGGCAGGCAAGTGCACCATCAGGGCAGCAGGACGCGCCTCGAAACGCAGGTGCTGGCAGTTGAGGGGTTCGCCATCGAGGTTGATATCCAGCCCGTGGGCTGACTTGAGTTCGATCCAGGGCAGGCGGGCCCGGACGAACATGTTCTCGATCCCCAGGCCGCCGGCCAGCAAACCTTTCAGGGTGCCGACCAGTTCCTGTGGGGCCGGCAGGATACTGATGTCCAGCAAGCCATCGTCGGCCAGCGCATTGGGGCACAGCACATGACCGCCGCCGGCCTGCCGACCGTTACCGATGCCCAATGCCAACAAGTCTCCGGCCCAGTGAAAGTCTGGACCGCTCAGTTCGCCATAGGCCGCATGCAGTTCACTGAAACGGGTCAGGCCGGTAAACAGGTATGCAGCGCCGCCGAGCACCTTTTTCAGGTCTTCAGAGGTATTGGCCGTCACCTGGCTGCCAAAACCGCCGGTGGCCATGTTCAGGAACAGTCGCCCATCGACCTCGCCCAGATCGACGGCGCGCGCCGGCACGTCCAGCAGATCAAGCGCTGCATCGACCTCAAGCGGTACGCCAGCGGCGCGGGCAAAATCGTTGGCAGTGCCCAGCGGCAGAATCACCAGGCTCACAGGCTGATCAGCCGTATGACTGAGCGCCAGCGCTTCGGCGATATCGCGCAGGGTGCCGTCGCCGCCTCCGGCGATCACCTGCCGATGACCGGCGGCCAGGGCTTCGGCAACCAGCCGCTGGGCATCGCCGGCTTCCCAGGTCAGACGCACATCAAGCTCCCACCCCTGCTCGCGCTTGCGGGCAACCGCATCGCGGACCTGCTCGTTGAGCGACTGCTTGCCATGAAGAATCAGAATCGCTCTGCGTTGTGCCATGACACTCCCCTGTGTTTGATCAAAGGTTGCTGTCTATCCCGCGACTCTCGGTTCGGTGCATGACAGGTCTGCTTATGACCCCGGACGAAGTGAAAGCGCTCGCGGCTTCGAAGATTTTTTTATCCCGGCGCCATGGCCTCGTTGCCCCGTGTTTATTGAGCCATATTGCCATCAGGCGCCTTGACACGCTCTAGCGCCGGCAAAACCCGGACGAGAAACTCCACGTTTTCTGTTGCATGAGCTTTACTGTCAAAAAAGCTGCTCAAGGAGGTTTGCGCTATGAATCAAGGACTCATCCCGCAACACAACGGCAATCCGCCGACCAACCGTGCCCAGGCCAATGCCCGCATGACCTCCTCCTGCAGCCAGACCGCCACATCCTTGACAGACGCCAGACCCACCTCCACTTGTTGACCCACACCGCTACTGATCAGCCATGGATCGATACCCAACCAAAGGATTAATAGCAGTGAGTGAGCGCTATGCGTTTACAGCCCGTTGACAGCCTTTCCCTGACCCGTACCAGCCTGGTCGAATACTTCCTGTTTGGTATCCGTCTGGCTCATGGTCTGGCCTGCATTCTGCCAGGGCTGGTGATTCTGGCCCTCGACCCCGCAGCACCCGCAGATGCCGCCAAAGGGCAACTGGGTATGCTGCTGGTGTTCGGCATCCTCAGCGTGGTGGTATTCCAGGCCTTGGGGGTGTATTCCGAAGCGCTGTTCAGCAACTCGGTGCGCCTGCGCATGATCGTGTTCGCCTGGACCGCCGCATTCGGTCTGCTGCTGATCATGCACCACATGATGGATGTGTTCGAAGCGGTCGATCAGGATCGGCTGTTGCTCTGGTATCTGGCGACTCTGGGATTGCTGAGCATCGTGCGGCTGATGCTGCTGGTGCTGTTCCGTCAACAAATGAAAAAGGGCGTATTCCTGCAGACGGCGGTGATTCTCGGCGCGACGGAGAACGGCCTGCGGCTGGCCGAGTATCTGGTCGAACATCAGGACATCCGTTCCGGGGTCATCGGTTTTATCGACGATCGCATCGGGCGCATGCCCAAGACGGTCGCCAACCTGCCTTTGCTGGGCAACACCGGCGACCTGGAGCGGCTGATCCGCGAAGACAAGGTCACTCAGGTGCTGGTGGCGCTGCCATGGACTGCAGAAAACCGCATGGACCACATCATTCGCGAACTGCGTCGCCTGCCGGTCAATGTGTTGCTGGTGCCAGACATGATTGCCTTCCGGCACACCCACAACCGCATCACGGAAGTGGCCAGCCTGCCGATGTTCAACGCCTCCGATGTGCCGCTCAGTGGCTGGTCGCCGTTCATCAAGCGTGCCGAGGATATCGTTCTGTCGTCGCTGGCCATCCTGGCCCTGTCGCCACTGATGCTGCTTATCGCTGTCGCGATCAAACTCGACTCCAAAGGGCCGGTGCTGTTCCGCCAGAAGCGCTACGGCTACAACAACCGCCTCATCGAGGTATTCAAGTTTCGCTCCATGCATCAGCACCAGGCTGATGCCTCAGCGGAAAAACAGACCACCCGCAACGACGCCAGGGTTACGCGGGTCGGGCGCTTCATCCGCAAGACCAGCCTGGATGAGCTGCCACAGCTGTTCAATGTGGTGGCCGGCAGCATGTCAATGGTGGGCCCGCGCCCCCATGCCACAGCCACCAAGGCGGCCGGCATTCTCTTCGAGCAAGCGGTGAAGGAGTACACCTCGCGCCACCGGGTCAAACCTGGCATTACCGGCCTGGCGCAGATCAAGGGCTACCGGGGTGAGACAGATACCGTCGAGAAAATCGAGAAGCGCGTCGAACTTGATCTTGAGTACATCGAAAACTGGTCCGTCTGGTTCGATCTCTACATCCTTCTGCGCACTGTTCCGGCAGTGCTACTCAACCGAGAGGTCTATTGATGAGCACCCTCATCCCCTGCATCGTCGCCGGTGGTTCCGGCACCCGACTCTGGCCGGTCTCTCGCGAAGCCATGCCCAAGCCGTTCATGCGCCTTCCCGATGGCGAAAGCCTGCTCCAGAAAACGTTCAACCGCGCCACCCACCTGCCGGGTGTCGAGCGCCTGCTGACCGTCACCAACCGTGAGGTGTACTTCCGCACGGTGGACGACTACCGCCCGTTGAACAAACAGCGGGCAAAACTGGACTTCATCCTGGAACCTGCCGGGCGCAACACGGCCCCGGCGATTGCCGCCGCGGCCTTGCATGTATCGGCACTTTACGGGGCCCAAAGCCAGTTGCTGATTCTGCCGGCCGATCACCTGATCGCTGACGTGCCAGCGTTCGAGGCGGCGGTGGCCCGCGCCCGTGAGCTGGCCGAGCAAGGCTGGCTGGTGACCTTCGGTATTCTGCCCGACAAGCCGGAAACCGGCTTTGGCTACATCGAAAAGGGCCAGGCGCTCAACGGCGCCGGTTATCAGGTCGCGCGCTTCGTTGAAAAACCTGATGCCGCTACTGCCAAGGCCTGGGTCGATGGCGGTCTGCATCTGTGGAACGCCGGGATGTTCTGCCTGCGTGTCGATGTGCTCCTGGCAGAGCTGCAAGCCCATGCCCCCGACGTACTGGAAGCGGTGCAAGCGTGCCTGGACAAGAGCACCAGCAAGCAAGGCAGCAATGAATTGCAGCTCGAACTGGACGCTGAGCTGTTCGCTCAGGTGCCGGATATATCCATTGACTATGCGCTGATGGAGCGTTCGGCCAAGGTCGCGGTAGTGCCCTGCCAACTGGGCTGGAGCGATATCGGGTCGTGGCAGGCGCTGCGCGAGCTGACCCCGGCCGACGCCAATGGCAACCAGTTCAATGGCGAGACTGTTCTGCACGACGTGCATAACTGCTACATCGACTCGCCCAAGCGGCTGGTCGGTGCGGTGGGGCTGGAAAACCTGATCATCATCGACACCCCCGATGCGCTACTGGTCGCCGATGGCAACCGCACCCAGGATGTGAAACTGATCGCCCAGCAACTCAAGCGTCAGAACCACGAGGCCTACCGCCTGCACCGCACAGTGACCCGGCCATGGGGCACCTACACCGTGCTGGAGGAAGGCAAACGCTTCAAGATCAAGCGCATCGTGGTTCACCCGCAGGCTTCGCTGTCACTCCAGATGCATCATCACCGCAGTGAACACTGGATCGTGGTCAGCGGCATGGCTACCGTCACCAATGGCGAACGCGAATTCATGCTCGACACCAACGAGTCGACCTTCATCAAACCCGGCCACACCCACCGGCTGGTCAACCCCGGTGTCATTGACCTGGTGATGATCGAAGTACAAAGCGGTGAGTACCTGGGCGAGGACGATATCGTGCGCTTTACCGACATTTATGGACGAGTGCCGGCCCAGGCCAACAAGGCCTGACCCTGGCGAAATGCAGAATTGCCCGCACCACCCGGCGTGGGCAACCGGACAGCGTTGCATCCTGGAATCGGCAGACAGGGATTGTTGAGGTTTCACCAAGGCGATACTGAGACAGCAACAGCCCCGATGTCGACATGACTGTTTTTCCCCGTCAGGGAGCTGTATTCATGCATCAGAAACGTTCACGGCTCTTGCAGAGCTTGCTGGTGGCAACCAGCGTACTGGCACTGAGTGCCTGTAATACTCCGGCCAGGGTTGGCCTGCCGGAGGACCAGGCCGTGATCGAGGCTGCGCAGAATGCCGGCCGCGAACTGGCCGGCAAGCCGCTGCCGGCCCAGAAGATTCGCTCTGGTGACACCCTGCGGATCGTCCGCAACACCGGTGAACCACCGACCATCTCGGCGTTCACCGCCAACTCGATTTACGAGCTGACCCTGTTTCAGGTGCTCACCGATGGCACCTTCTCGTACCCCTATATCGGTACTGTGCAGGCCGCCGGCCTGACCGTGCCGGAACTGACCCGACAATTGCAGAGCCGTCTGGAGAGCGTGTACCGCGAGACGGCGCTGACCATCAATATTTCCCAAGCGCCGGGCAACACCGTGTTCGTCGGTGGTGCGGTGCGCAACTCGGCGTCACTGCCGGTGACCGTGGCCACCACTCTGGACCAAGCGATTGTTGGCGCCGGCGGCGTGGCACCCGACGCCGATGCCCGTCAGGTGGCGCTGCTGCGCCTGGAGGATAACGGCCTGTACAAGACTTACCTGTTCGATTACAGCAAGTTCCTCTGGGCCTCCGCCGAAGCCCCGCGAGGGCCTGTGTGGCTGCAACGCGGTGATGTGGTGTTCGTTCCCAAGTCCTCGGTCGGCAACAAGGTCGACGGTGTCAACCTGTACTTCAACCAGTTGATCCCTTTCGCCAAATCGATCGGTCTGGGCCTGAACTACGAGTTGCGTAGTCAAAATTAATCGTCAGGGAATCAGACATGATCAGTATCCGTTCCTTTCGCGACCTGCTGCGCCTGTTCTTTATTTTCCGGCGAGAGGTCCAGACCACCGTCCTGGTGAGCTTCATCATCGTCGTGCTGGGCGCTTTCATTCTGCCCAACCGTTATGAGTCCACTGCCCTGCTGCTGGTCAAGCCGGGCCGCGACAGCAGCACGGTGCCGATCGAATTGTCCAACCGCCAGGCCATCGTGGTGCCCAGCGCCATGCGCGACCCACTACTCGATGAAGAGCGCATGCTGACCGGTCGACCCATCACCCGCACGGTGGCCGAGCAATACCTGGCGAAAATGTCCGAAGCCCGGCAGGACGCGGGCTTCATGACCTCGGTGAAGAACCTGCTCAAGGACTCGGTGTATGCCGTGGTCGATACCGGCCACAAGTTTCTGGAACTGATCGGTCTGGTCGAGCGGCGCTCCCAGATCGAGCGACTCGCCGAGTCCCTCGAAAAAGGCTTCAAGGTTCGCCACGATCCGGGCTCTTCGGTGATGGAGCTGACCTTCACCTGGGATGACCCGGCGGTGGCCCAGGACGTGCTGCGCCACTGGATCGAGGAGTATCAGGTACAACGCACCAAGACCCTGGGCCGGGTCAGCCTGTATGCCTTCTTCGACACCGAGGTCAAGGAAACCGGCGCCAACATCATCGCCTACAAGCAACAGATCCAGGCCTACCTGAACCAGCTCAGTGCGGTGAGCATCGCCCAGCGTCTGGCCGACACCTCTCAGGGTCTGAACGATCTGCGCACCGAGCGTAACAACACCATCCGCGCCATCGCCTCGACCAAGGCCGGCCTCGACACCCTGAGCAAACAACTGGCCAGCCAGCCCAAGACCGTCTCGGCCGGCCGCGAGCTGTCACTCAACCCCAACCGCCAGGACCTGCAGAACCGGATCAACGCCAAGGAAGTCGAGCGCCAGGAACTGCGTCGTTCGTTCCGCGACACGGCGCCGCCGGTCAGGGCTATCAACGAGGAAATCGACAATCTCAAGCAACTGCTCAAAGAGCAGGACGCGACCATCCAGCGTTCGGAAAGCATCACTCCCAACCCGATCTACAACCGCATGCAGAACGTCTACGCCGACCAGCAGACCAGCTACGCAAGGCTGCAGACGCAACTGGCCCAGCAAGACGCACAACTGGCACAACTGGAAAAGGACCGGCTGCTGGCCTTGAGCCTGGAGCCGGAGCTGTCACGCCTGCAGAACGAGCTGGATGCCGCCGAAAAAAGCTACGCGTTGTACAGCGACAGCCTGGAAAAAGCGCGCATCGACCGCGAGCTGGATAACAGCCAGATCAGCAACATCGCGTTGATCGAAGAAGCCACCTTCAACCCCAGCCGGGTCTTCCCCAAGAGCCTGCTGATGCTGGTGCTGGCCTTGCCGCTGAGCTTGCTGGTGGGTCTGCTGGCGCTGTACTTCTTCTACCTGCTCGACCAGCGCATCCACGATGGCGAAAAAATCGAGAGCCGCTTTGGCGTGCCGGTGTGGACCAGCCTGCCAGACCTGGAGCGCGCCCAGGAACGCAGCGCGGCGTTCACCTCGCACCTGCACCGGGTCTACGGCATCCTGCCGCTGGGCCAGGTCAAGGAGCGCGGCCTGGCGATCGGCTTTACCTCTGAACACAAGGGCGAAGGGGTGAGGTTCGTCATCGAGCGGCTTGCCGCCATGCTGGCCGAACATGGCCATACCGTGCGCACCGAAGGACCAGGGCCGGCCAGCCCCGGCGAGATCGTGCTGATCAATGCCTCGGGCCTGTATGGCAACGACAAGACCTTCGTACTGCTGCGTGAAGCCGACCTGATTGTGCTGATCGTGCGCGCAGAACAGACCACCGTGCCGATGCTCGAAGACGCGCTGACCACCCTGAACACCGCCTTCAAGCGGGTCGACGGCATCATCCTCAACCGCCGCCGCTTCGAAGTCCCGGAGAAAGTACTGAAGTTTTTCAAACGCATCGGGAGTCGTGGCTGATGCGCGTGGCCCTGATCGCCCCATTGCCGCCCGAGCAGAACGGCATCGCCGACTATGCCGGCCATTTGCGCAACGCCCTGCAGGCGCTGGACGTGGAGGTGGTCACGCCGTTGCAAGGCGTGGGCAACGATCCGCGCCAAGCCCGCCAACGCATCGCCGACAGCAATTGGCAAGGCATTGACCTGGTGCATGCCGAAATCGGCGGCGGACGGCTGGCCGAGTTCCGCGCCTTGCAGGCGCTGCGCGAGCGTTTCGCCCAACTGCCGTTGACCGCCACAGTGCATGACCCGGAACGGCTGGTGTGGCGCCTGGAAAAGCTGCCCTGGCCGCTGTCACTGGCCGAACACCTGCCCTCGCCCGTCCCTCAGGCAGCCACCCTGCTGGCTGACCCGTTGTGCCTGCGCGAGGAACGCCAGCTGGCGCGCAGCATGACCCGTCTGGTGACGCTGACCCGCGCCGGCAGCCAGAGCCTGCGCCAGCGCATGGGCTTGCACGAGCAACAAATGGTGGTGATCAACCACGGCAATCTGGCCATCGAGCCACAGCCGCTGCCGCCGCTCCAGCCGCTGCGGCTGTTGTACTTCGGTTTTATCTATCGCGGCAAAGGCATCGAAGACTTGCTCGACGCGCTGGCCAGCCTTTTTGTCAGCCAGCCGGCCTTGCGCGCCAAAGTGCGTCTGACCCTGGCCGGTGGCAGCGAGCCGGAAATGGCTTTCGCCAGCAAGGGCAGCTACCTCGAGGAGCTGCGCCTGCGCATTCGTCAGTTGGGCTTGAGCGACCTGATCGACTGGCAACTTGACCTGCCTGGCGACCAGATTGCCCCGCTGATCCAGGCCCATCATCTGATGGTGCTGCCGTACCGCGAATCCAGCAAGCTCAGGCTGCTGGGCGAATTGCGCGGCACCAGCGGCGCACTGTCGTGGGCAGTGGCATGCGGCCGCGGGGTGATCACCTCCGACGCCCGCTCGTTTGCCGAAGAGGTGTCGCACGGCAACGGCACGATCTACCCGCAAGGTGATGTGCAGGCGTTAAGCAAGGCCCTGGCGCAAGTTTGCAGCGACCCTCAGTTGGCTGCGCAGTGGGCTGCCAGCGCTGCGCAACTGGGCCAGGCCCGGCAGTGGCAGCACACCGCCGAACGTTTCCGCGACATGTTCCGCCAGGCCTGCGGGCAGAGGTGAACCATGCTGAATGGCACATGCAAAAAATGGCTGTACTGCGCATTGCTGGCCGCAAGCCTGGCGCCGTCTGCGGCACTCAAGGCCGAAACGATCCTCAAGGCCTCGCGGCCGGTGGAGTGGCAGGATTTTCTCGGTGTCAATGTGCAGTTCCCGTACTTCAGCCCGGACATCTACCAGCAACAGATGAACCGCCTCGACGCACTGGGCCTGAACTGGGTGCGCCTGACCCTGCACTGGCCGCTGATCGAGCCGCGCAAGGATCAACTGGAACTGAGCACCGTGGACGCCGCAATGAGCGCGATGCACGAGCGCGGTTACAACGTGCTGGCGTATCTGGTCGGCTCGGCGCCGTTTGCCAGCAGCGCACCGGCCAATGCCGAAGGCCGCGACCAGTTTCCGCCAACCGACTTCGGCCTGTTCGCCACCCGCATGGCCAGCCTCGCCCAGCGCTATCCACAGGTGAACACCTGGCAAGTATGGAACGAGCCCAATATTGTCTGGCGCCCCAAGGAAGACCCGGTGGCCTATGCCCGTCTGCTGGCCGTCAGCACCGAGGCGATTCGCAAGGCCGTGCCCGGCAAGCCGGTGGCCACCGCCGGCATGGCCTATTACAGCCAGATGCACAGCACCCCCGGCTACATGTTGCAGACCCTGGTCGATGGCGGGCTGGGTCAGCAGAACGTGGTCGCGGCCTATCACCCCTACTCCGAATACCCTGAAGGCGACTCGCCAGCCGACCGGGATTTTCTGGTGCGCGGCAACGCCATGAACCAGTTGCTGCACAGCAATGGCGTGCAACAGGTGTGGGCCACCGAATGGGGCTGGTCGAGCTACGCAGGACCGGTGGAAATGCAGGCGATCATCGGTTTGCGTGGCCAGGCCGACTACACCCTGCGGCGCCTGGCACTGATGAGCACGATGGACTACCAGCGCATTTTCCTGTTCAACCTCAGCGACCTGGACGAACGCGCCACCGCCCGTGACCAAGGCTATGGACTGGTGGACCTGCAAGGCAATCCGAAACCTGTGTACCTGGCGTTGCAGAACTTCCTGAAAATCACCGGCCCGCGCTTGTTGCCCGCCGACCCGCCGGCGGTCAGCAGCGTGCCCCGCGACCTGTACGCCGTGTCATGGAGCCGCCCGGACGGCAGCCAGTTACTGATGACGTGGAGCGCTTCGGCCGCCTCGCTGAGCTTCCCGAGGATTTTCGATGCGGTGCTGCACGACCCGCTGGACGGCACCCGCACCTCACTGGCCAACCGCCAGGGCATTACCCTGACGCTCAAGCCGTCCCTGCAGATTCTGGAGTGGAAGCCCTGACCATGCGCATCCTCTGGACCCTGCCCTATCTGCCGTGGCCGACCACCAGTGGCGGCAAGACCCGGGAATATCACCTGCTGCGCAACCTGGCTGCGCGCGGTCACCGGATTACCTTGCTGGTGCAATCCAAGACCGCCCTGGAGCAAGACTGCCGACAGGCCATGGAACCTTGGCTGGAACGCCTGATCGTGCTGCCGCGTCGACCGCTGCGCAGCCTGCGCACGCTGCTGGCCGTCGGCCTGGCGCCGGTGCCGATGCTGGCCAGCGTCAACGGCTACGCGCCGCAACTGGAGCAGGCGTTCGAAACCCTGCTGGAGGAACACTGGGACGTGATCCAGATTCAACACACCTACGCCTTCCAGCCGTTCGAAGCCGCGCTCAAGCGCAACGGCAAGCCGTTCATTCTCACCGAACACAATGTCGAATCGGCGCTCGGTGCAGCCAGCTACGACAAACTGCCCGGCTGGCTGGCGCCCTTCACCTGGTACGACCGCTGGCGTTACCGGCGCTGGGAAACCCGGGTGTTCCGGCAGGCCAGCGAGCTGATCTCGGTGACCGAAGCCGACGCCAAGGCGCTGTCCAGGCTCAGTGGCAAACCGGTGTCGATCGTGGTCAACAGTGTCGATTGCGGCTACTACGCCAGCGTGCATCCCGACCGCGAGGGCAGCAACCTGCTGTTTATCGGCAACTATGAATATGCGCCGAACGTCGATGCCGTGCATTGGGCGCTGGACACCATCATGCCCCGCGTATGGGCGCTCAAGCCCGACGTGCGGCTGACCATCGCAGGCTTCGCCCTGCCCGCTGCATGGCGCGAACAATGGCCTGACCCGCGCCTTGAATGGCTGGGCTACGTTCCTGACCTGCGCGCCCTGCAAAGCCGCTCGACGCTGTTCTTCGCGCCGCTGCGCCAGGGCGGCGGCTCGAAGCTGAAAATTCTCGAGGCCATGGCCGCCGGCCTGCCGGTGGTGACCACTGCCCAAGGTGTCTCGGGCCTGGCGGTCAGGCACCAGGAACATTATCTGGGCAGTGAAGACCCCCAAATGCTGGCGCAACTTATCGCCGACTACCTCGACACGCCGCTGCGCCTGGCACAGATCGGCGAGGCCGGCCGCGACTATGTGCGCTCGCGGCACGACTGGTCGGTTTCAGCAGCCCAGCTCGAAGGGATTTACACCCGGCTTACGCCCCCGACGCCAGGAGTGCGCCCATGCGTATAGGACTCGATTATCGCGCCGCCGCGGGTTATCCCGTCAGCGGCATCGGCCGCCAGAATTTTGCTCTGGAAGATGCGCTGCGCAGCCATCCCGGCTCCAGCCTGCAACTGTTCGGCGTGGCGCCAAGCGACCACCCGGTGCGCCGGCGCCTGCATGCCCCGCGCTGGTCAGCGCCAATCGACTCGGTGCACCGCCTGCCTGAGCGGTTCAAGTTCGAAGGGTTGTTTCTGCCTGGCGCACTGCGCGACGCCGAGGTGCAGCTGTATGTTGCCAATATCAACATGGGCCTGCCGCTGGGCCGCAAGCCGCCAGGCTTGAAGTACGTGCTGCAATTGCATGACCTGTTCCAGTTAACCGAGAACAACCACCACGGCTCACAACTGAAGGCACGGGTCTACCGGTTCACCGACCGGCTTTCGATCATCCACTCATTAAAGGTTGCCGATCAGGTCTGGGTGCCGTCGCAGTACACCGCCAACGAGACCCTGCGATTGTTCCCATGGGTGGCAGGCAAGCTGCGGGTATTGCCGCACCTGGTCGAGGGCTTTGCCGGGGAGCCGGCAGATATCAGCGCCTTGCAGTTACCCGAGCGCTATTGGCTATGCGTCGGCACCCGCGAGCCGCGCAAGAACATGGCCTGGTTTGTCGAAGCCTGGCAGACCGCCCGGCGGCGCTACCCGAACATCCCCGAGCTGGTGCTGGTCGGCGGTGATGACGCCCTGCATCCCAATCAGCGCGGCCTGGCCGGCCTGCATGTGCTGCGCGGAATTGGTGACGACAAGTTGCATGCCGTGTATCAGCAGGCCGAACGCCTGTGGCACCCATCGCGGGCTGAAGGTTTCGGCCTGCCGGTGATCGAGGCGCTGAGGGTCGGCACGCCGGTGGCGGTGGCCAGCGGCAGTTCGCTGGATGAAATCACCCCGCCCGACAGCCCGCGCTTTGCGCCCGCTGACTCTGACGCACTGATTCGGCTGATGGGCGTGCTCGCCAGTGCCGCCAGCGAAGACTCGCAGCCGCTCAAGGACTGGGCTGCGCGCTATGGCCGCGAGGCATTCAGGCAGCGGGTTCACGCGGCCCTGGAGGAGTTGCGCTAATGCCCATTGCCCTGCCCGTCGGGCTGATCCTGGCGCTATTCATCGGTCTGTTGATCTGGCTGGCACCGGTGCCGATGGTGCTGCTGGTGCTGGCCGGGCTGGCCTCGGTCGTCACGGTGATCCGCCGCCCGACCCTGGGCCTGCTGCTGTTTTGCGTGCTGGGCACCTTCATCCCCTACTCCACCATCCAGATCGGCGTGCGGACCACGGTTTCCGAAGCGATGATCATGCTGACCTGGGCCAGCTACCTGTTGCAGGCGATGTTCTTCGACCAGCCCAAGCGCCCGCCCATGCAGCGCACTGAGCGGCTGCTGCTGATGCTGATGCTGTTCAGCGCCTTTCCGTTTCTGGTCGGTCAGGTTTCAGTGGTGGCCGAGGGCAATGGGCCGATCAACTGGGTGCGCTGGCTGTTCAATCTGTCGATCCTGTTTCTGGTGCCGCGCCTGCTGCTCGAGCGCCAGACTCTGGAGCAACTGATCATGTGCCTGATGCTCGGCACCCTGGCGATGTTGCTGATGTCGATTCCGGTGTTTCTTGCCGAGCGCAGTGCCACCGCGATGATCCCGATCCTCGGCGTACTGGGCTACAGCGGCGTGGATGTACTCAATAGCAGCCTGTTGGCGCTGGCTGACCGGATGGGCTCACCCTGGATGCACCCGAACGTGGCCGGCGGCGCTCTGGCAATGCTGTTGCCGCTGGCGTTCTGCTACGGCCTGAGCCGCAGCGGCGGACCGCGCAGCATCGCCCTCGCCGTTGCCGTGCTCGGCGTGATCGGGCTGCTGCTGACCGGCTCGCGGGGGGCGTTGATCAGCCTGGTCGCGGTGATGCTGTGGATGGCCCGCCGACGCATCCCGCACCTGGGGCGCATCCTGCTCGGCGGGGTGTTTGCCGGCACTGCGTTGCTGCTGCTCTATCCACCGCTGCAGGACCGGATCATGAGCCTGTTCTCCGACGATGACGTCAGTACCGCGATCCGCTTCCTGGAATACAGCCACTTCCCTGATGCGGTGGCCATGTTTCCGTTCGGCATCGGCTTCAAGGTCGACCCGCCGGTACTCAACTACACCGAATTCGGGATTTCCAACCTGTGGCTGAACTTCGTCTACAAACTCGGCCTGCCGGGCATGCTGCTGTTCATTGCCATCACCACAAGCTGGTGGAAGCAGGTGCGGCCGGCCAAGGGCCCTATCGTGCTGACCGCTGACAACTGCATTGCGCTGGGCACCACCTGCGGCGTGCTGGCGGCGCTGTTCAGCGGCCTGTTCGACCACTATTTCAGCTTCACCCCGGTCCTGAGTGCGTTGTTCTGGCTGTTCGTCGGCATCAGCCTGCACGAGAACCGGCGCCTGCACCAACAGGCCATCGCCTCATTCAAATCCCACGTTGCCAGACCCGAACAGGGAGAGCGCCCATGAAACATCGCCTGATGCACTCGCACAATCTGCGACAGGCCCTGCCCGAATACGCCGAGAAAATGGGCGTCAGCCTTGATGATCTGCAAGCGGCTTATGAATGGATGCTGGCCAACGAGGTGTGTTTCGAGACCCAGGTCAAAGACACCACGCTGTCGTTCATCTGCTACCTGAATATCGAGCCGCGCATCGAGCATCCGTTGGCACGGCGGTTCTATCGCCTGCTGGCCAGTGAGATGCACGGTGCATTGATTCCGCTGTACGGTATCAACTGGCCGACCCTGCGCGACCGCATGCTGCGGGTCTGGGAGCAGCTCTACAACATGCTCATCTGCAAGCTGCCCAGCCATCATCTGCGCCTGGCCTGGTTGCGCCTGGGTGGCGCCAAGATCGGCAAGGGCTCCACCGTGTGGCGCAACACCGAAATTCTCGGCGTGGACAGCTTGCGCATCGGCGATGACAGCACCGTGGGCTGGCACTGTCAGTTGGATGCCCGCGGCGGGCTGATCATCGGTGACCACGTCACCATCGCCTCTCATGTGCTGATCATCGCCGGCGGTCATGACCTGAAAGAGCCGGAGTTCTGGGCGGTCGGCGGGCCGGTATGGATTGGCGACTACGCCTGGATCTGCAGCCGCGCACTGCTGTCGTTCGGCGCTGACATCGGGGAAGGTGCGGTGGTGGGCGGGGCCAGCGTGGTCTCCAAACCGATCCCGCCCTACGCCATCGTCAGCGGGCCGAATGCCGAAATCAAAGGCGAGCGCGCCCGCAACCTCAATTACAAGGTGGGCGGCAAAGGCCTGTTCACCTTGTTCCACTGACCCACCGCAATGCTCGGTTCGACCCTGTGGCTGACCCTGGCCACCCTGACCGGCCTGGCGGCAGGTTTTGCCCGCGAGTGGCTGCTGGTGGCGGCTTGGGGGGCTGGCAGCCAGAGCGATGCATTTCTGGTGTCGATGTTCCTGCCCGAAGCCCTGCGCATGTCACTGGCCGGCGGCTTGCTCAGCGCCGCCGCCCTGCCGCTCTATCAACAGCGTGACGACCAGCGGCAACGCCGTTGGCTGGCAGCGCTGACTACCCACCTGCTGTTGGCCGCGTTGCTACTGAGTGGTTTGCTGAGTCTGGGTGCCGGGTTGTGGGTGCGTTTGATCGGGCCGGGCCTGGACACCGGAGCCTATGACCAGGCAGCCGGCAGCCTGCACTGGCTGGCCTGGTGCGCACCGGGTTTTGTCCTGCATGGATTGCTGTGCGTGCCGTTGCAGGCCAGCGCAAGGTTTGTCCTGGCCGGGCTGGGTTCGCTGTTGTTCAACCTGCCGCCGGTGGTGTATCTGGCGATCATGGGCCAGGCGGCAACGCCCGATGGCGTGGCGGGCGCCTGCCTGCTGGGCAGTCTGCTGATGCCCGGGGTGTTGCTGCCCAGCCTGTATCGCCTGGGCTGGCGACCGTGGCGCGGCGACGCAGAGCCCGGCGCACTGCGCGAGTTACTGCAACGGATGGGGCCGCTGCTGGGCAGCAACCTGGCCAGTCAGGGCCTGGCGTTACTGGAGCGAATGGTCGCCTCGCTGCTGGGCGAAGGTGCGGTGACCTGGATCAACCTGGCGCGCAAGTTGATCAACCTGCCGTTGATTGCGCTGATGAGCCTGAACCAGGTGCTGCTGGGGTTGATGAGTGGCAGCGCCGGTCAACAACGCCTGGCGCTGCTGCGCCGCGGGCTGGCCAGCGCCACCTTGCTGACCTTGCCGGCCGTGGCCGGGTTGATCGGCGCAGCCGGCGCGCTGGTGGTGTTGTTGCTGCCGCAACAGACCCACGCGGCGCCATTACCGGAACTACTGGCCTGGTTTGCCACGCCGCTGTTGTTCAACGCCTGGAATGCCTTGCTGGCGCGCTATGCCTACGCAGGCGGCGATACCCGTCTGCCGCTCGGTTGCGAGTTGGCCGGCAGCCTGTGCAACGCGCTGCTGCTGGGGCTGTTGCCGTGGTGGTTGGGCGTTGAGGGAATTGCTTTGGCTGCCTTGGGCGGCGCACTGCTGACCGGAATCTTGCTGTTACGCCGCCAAGGGCTTGGCCAGGTCGCGCCATGGCGCAGCCACTGGCCGCTGGCAGCGCTGGCGATGGGCGTTGCGGCGCTGGTGTTACATCCCTTGCAGTCAGTGCAGCTGCAACTGGGGCTCAGTACTTTGTATGGATTTTTGTTGCTGACGGGTATGGCACTGTGGCTTAAACCCTGGCGGGCGGATCTTGGTTAAAACCGGTTGCAGAGCAATCAGGTTTGCACGCGGCGCGCCTTCGGGCGATGGAAAATCCTTCATCGTGTTGCTTGAACTGCAGGTTTCGCCCGCTTGCTCCGGTCTTGGTCCCGCCCTTCGGGACGGGATTCCCTCATTCCGACACCGCAGAACCGGTACGCGCCGATGTGCCGTCCTGGCACAGCGGCGCTTGCTCGGCATCCATGCCTCGCACCCAATTCTGCGGCGCCTCCATTCGGCCAGCGCCAATCGTCGCGTTCGGCGGCGTCTGTGCCATCTCGGCTCAAAGATCAACGGCAACGGCAACGGCAACGGCAACGGCAACGGCAACGGCAACGGCAACGGCAACGGCAACGGGGAGCCTGTTCCCTAAACTGATCGGCATTACCCCGCAGAACCAGTCGCTTCTATATTTCCCGCAGCGGCTACCGGCTTGCCCTGATACCCCGAACAGATCCGCTTCAACGTCTGGCGCAGCCAACGATGGGCCGGGTCTTTATCGAACCGTGGATGCCAGGCCTGGATGACCACCACTTGTTCCAGCTCCAGCGGCAGTTCGAAGGCGCGCATGCGCAAGCCCATGGTTTGCAGGCCCCAGATCACCGGCTCCGGCAACGGCAACAACAGGTCGGAGTCAGCAATACCAAAGATCGCCGAGTGAAAATGCGGGGTGATCAATGCCACCCGACGTTGCAGGCCCAACGCCGCCAGGGCAGTATCGATCGGGCCACGGGCACGGCCGCGGCGTGACACGCTGACATGGTCGTAGGCAGCCAGGCTTTGCGGGGTAATGGAACCTGTAAAAATCGGATGCTCTTCGCGCGCCAGGCCGCAAAACCTCGAAGTGAACAGGTTCTGAACCTTGATTTCGGGACCGAAGTTACGCCGTGAGGCGATATACAGATCGATACGCCCTTCCCTCAAGGCATCGTCGTCATCGGCCCCCTCGGGCACAAAGCGCAAGGTGCAGCCTGGCGCGTCTTCACGCAGGGCATCCATCAGGCGGGCACCGAACGAACCGAAAAATACGTCGTTCGAGCGCACGTTGAAGCAGCGCTCCAGAGTGCTCATGTCGACCTCGTCGCGGGCCTGAAACACTTGCGCAGCCTGTTCGACCAGTTCGCGGACCTGGGCTTGCAAGGCCAGCGCCCTGGGCGTGGGCACCAGCCCACGGCCGGCGCGCACCAGCACCGGATCGCCCAGCGCCTCGCGAATGCGCGTCAGGGTACGGCTCATCGCCGCCGGGCTCAGGTGCATGCGCCGCGCCGCACCGACCACGCTGCCTTCCTCGAGCAAGGCATCAAGTGCGATCAAAAGATTAAGATCCGGGAGCAGCATGGCATCATCCGTTGTCAGAGGCGGTGATGATAACGCGAAGCACAAGCCAGACGGGTCGCTCCCGCCACGCAAATCGCGCATCATGTGCAGTGTGCTGAATGGAGAACGTCATGCGCTTGATATCCACTGTAGTGCCGCTTGCGGCGTTGTCTTTGAGCCTGTCGTTCAGCGCCATGGCCAACGCCGGCGAAGAAACCCGCCTGCTGGAGGCGATCAACAGCTACCGCAGCCAGGTTCAGCCTTGTGGCAATCAGGCCTCGGCCGAGCTACCGCCGCTGGCGGCCGACCCGCGTCTGATCATGCCGGTGAGCAACACCAGCGATCTGCAGCAAGCCATGACCCGCGCCTCTTACCCGATGGTCACCGTGCAGGCCATCACCCTGTCCGGCCCGCGGGATGCCGATGCCGCCATGCAGGCGGTGCGCGAAAGTTTCTGCCAAGTGGTACTTGATCCGCAGTTTGTCGATATAGGCGTGAGCCGTGAAGGTCGCGACTGGCGCATTGTTCTGGCTCGGCCACTGCTGACCGCACGGTTGCGCGACTGGCAGAGTGAAGGACAAGCCTTGTTGAGCTTCGTCAACACCGCTCGCAGCCAGCCCCGCCAGTGCGGTACCCAGGCCTTCGATGCGGCCCAGCCGCTGGCCTGGAATGCCAGCCTGGCCGGCGCCGCCGAAGGCCATAGCCGCGCCATGGCCAACAATAACTTTTTCGATCACAAAGGCCGTAATGGCGATACCCCGGGCGACCGGGTCGAGCTGGCGGGCTATCAGGCCCAGCAAGTGGGAGAAAACATCGCCGCAGGCCAGGATAATGCGCGCAAGGTGGTCGACGGCTGGCTGGCCAGCCCCGGCCATTGCGCAACCCTGATGACCCCGGCGTACCGGGAACTGGGCGCAGCGTACGCCGCCGATCCGAAAAGCGATGCCGGCATCTACTGGACCGCGCTGTTCGGCACGCCTTCGGGTAACGCCAGCGAATAATCTGGAAGGCCGTTGAAAAACGTAGGCGAGGCAGCCAGTGCAAGGCAAAAACAGGCGAGCAAGCGCAGTTTACGGGTTGTAAATGAGCATTTGACCGGGCTGGCGTTCCAGCCTGTTTTTAACGCAGCAATGGCGCGCGTAGCGCCGTCGGCGCCCAGCCAGCAGGTAGTTTTTCAACAGCCTGTTAGCGCCGCACCGCCATACTCTGCGGAGCCAGAAACGCCTCGTTGAAATACGTGCGCACCACCTGCATGACCGGGCTCAGTTCCCGTTCGCGGTGCCAGGCCAGGCCGACACTCATCGGCGGCACCCCGTCGCTGACCGTCCGGGTCTCGATGCGCTTGCCCTCCAGCGACCATGGGCGGTGCACCAGGTCCGAGAGAATCGCCACCCCGCTGCCATTGGCGACCATGCTGCGCACCGCCTCCACTGAGCTGGTCCGCACCCGCACATCGGGTTGTTGCCGGGCCTGGCGCCAATAACGCATGGCACTCTCTTCAGCCTCATCGACGGTCAGCAAGATAAACGGCTCGCGGGCGATATCGGCCAGGCTCACCAGCGGCTGCTCGCACAACCGATGACGGCTCGGCACCCACAGCCGACGCTCGGAGTTGAACAGGGTTTCGGAAACGATATCGGGGTGCGTAAGGTTGGCGGTCAGCACCACAGCCATGTCGAAACAGCCGTCCAGCAGCCCTTGTTCGATGGCTTGACGCTCGCGCTCATGCACTTTGATCTGTACGGCCGGGTGCAGCTGTTCCAGACGTTGCAGGTGGTGGGGCAGAAAATAACCGATCACCGTGTAACTGGCAGCCAGATTCAACACCCCCTTGGCACAGGCATTGGGCATCGGGCTGCTCAACGCATCATCGACACTGCGCAGAATCACATAGGCATGATTGAGAAAGTGCCGGCCGGCGTCGGTCAGGCTCATGCCCTGGGCCGAGCGCTGGAACAGCAAGGTGCCGAGCATGCTTTCCAGTTCCTTGATCGCCGTGGTGACCGCCGACTGGGAAATATTCAGGTGTATGGCGGCCTGGGAAATCTGCCCGATTTCTGCGGTAGCGACGAAGTAACGTACCTGGCGCAAGGTCAGAGACATTCAGCCTCCCGGCATTAGCTATCTGTTTTTCAGATGACACCCCCTCTATTAATAAATCTTCCCAAGGGGGCGCTGCAAAATCTAACGTGCCAGCCATGCACTCACAAGGACAGGGAGCAATTTGTATGCAGTCAGTGGACTTCAATTCGGACATGGGTGAGAGCTTCGGCCCGTGGACCATTGGCGATGGGGTCGATAACGAACTCATGGCACTGATCAGTTCCGCCAATATCGCCACCGGTTTTCACGCTGGCGACCCCGGCACCATGCGCCGTACGGTCGAGCGGGCGAAAAGCCTCGGCGTGGGCATCGGCGCCCATCCGGGCTTCAGAGACCTGGTGGGTTTCGGCCGCCGCCACATCAATGCCCCGGCTCAGGAACTGGTCGACGACATGCTCTATCAGTTGGGCGCACTGCGGGAAATCGCCCGCGCTCAGGGCGTCGGCCTGCAGCACATAAAGCCGCATGGCGCGCTGTTCATGCACCTGGCCCGCGACGAGGAGGCCGCACGGCTGCTGGTCGAAAACCTGCAGCGCCTCGAACCGCAATTGCTGCTGTATTGCCTGCCCGGCTCGGTGATTCATCGGGTCGCGCAAGAACTCGGCCAGCCAGTGGTGCGCGAATTCTATGCCGACCGTGAATATGATCTGAGCGGCTCGATCGTATTCACCCGCAACGTGCGTGCGTTTGATCCGGCGGTGGTTGCCGCACGGGTGCTGCGCGCCTGCCAGCAAGGTCTGGTGCGCACCGTCGAAGGTCAAGACCTGGCGGTTTCGTTCGATTCGGTCTGCCTGCACAGCGACACGCCCGGCGCGCTGGACCTGGCTGAAGCCATCCGGCAGATGCTCGATGAGGCAGGCATACAGGTAAGATCACCGCGCTGAACCGGTACGCTGGCAGATATCCAGATCTGCCAAGCGACTTTGCGCTCAATCATTCCAGGAGGAACATGCATGGACCAACCGATCCGCTATAGCTTTGGTGCCGACGAGCACCTGTTTGCGGAAGTCAGCGAGAGCATGTCGCTCGAAGCGTTTTTCAAGGGCATGGCGATTACCCGTGCGGTGGAACGCCTGGAGCTGGACGGCGTACTCGACGTCTGTCTGGCCAACGCCTCGTTTCAGATCCGCTTCGACCCGGACCGGATTGCCCCACACACCCTGCTCGACGCCGTCAAAGGTGCCGAAGCCGGTGCCGTGGCCGAGCGCAGTCTGCACACGCGAATCATCGAAATTCCGGTGCTGTACAACGACCCGTGGACCCATGAAACGCTGATGCGCTTTCGTGACCGCCACCAGGACCCGGATGCCACCGACCTTGAGTACGCGGCACGCATCAACAACCTGGCCGATACCGAGGCGTTTATCACGGCCCACAGCGGCGCGCCCTGGTTCGTCTCGATGGTCGGCTTCGTCGCCGGTCTGCCGTTCATGTTCCAGATGGTTGAACGCCAACGCCAGCTCCAGGTGCCCAAGTACCTGCGCCCCCGCACCGACACCCCGAAACTGACCCTGGGTCACGGCGGCTGCTTCGCCTGCATTTATTCGGTACGCGGGGCGGGCGGTTACCAGATGTTTGGCGTGACCCCGGCGCCGATCTACGATCCACAGCAGCAATTGCCGTACTTGCAAGAGCACATGGTGTTCTTCCGCCCCGGTGACATCGTGCAGTTCAAACCCATTGACCGGCAGACCTACGATCAGGCGGTGGCCGATGTCGAGGCCGGGCATTTCGATCTGCGTATTCGCCCGGTGGAGTTTTCACTGGACGCCTTTCTCGCCGACCCGACCGGCTATCCACAGACGCTGCTGGAGGTGCAGGCATGATCAAGGTCCTCAAACCCGGCCTGGCCACGTCCGTGCAAGACCTCGGCCGCGAGGGTTACTACCATTTGGGTATCCCGCCCTCCGGCGCATTGGACCAGTACGCCCTGAGCGCTGCCAACCGGCTGGTCGGCAACCCGGCCAATAGCGCCGGGCTGGAGTGCACCCTGGTCGGGCCGGAACTGCAATTCGAGCGCGATGCATTGGTGGCGGTGTGTGGCGCGCAGATGATGCCGCGTCTTGATGGCCAGCCCATGCATCCCGATACCGCTTTTGCGGTCAAGGCCGGTCAGGTGCTGCGTTTCGACTTTCCCACCGCCGGCGCACGGGCTTACCTGGCGGTTTCAGGTGGCATCGATGTGCCGGTGGTGCTGGGCAGCCGCGCCACCTATACCCTGGGCGCACTGGGCGGTTTCGCCGGGCGTTGCCTGATGGCTGGCGACCGCCTGCCACTGGGTGCGGAGCACGGCAAGGGCCGACCTGGCGCCAGCTTGCCCATGGCGCTGCGCCAGACCTTGGGCGGTGAAGTGGTGCTGCGCGTGGTACCGGGCCTGTATTACCACCGGCTGAGCAAAACCGCCGCCAGAGATTTCTTTGCCGACTCCTGGACCGTCGGCTCCGAAGCCGACCGTATCGGTTATCGCTTCAAAGGCAGCAGTGCACTGAGCTTCGAGCCTCGCGAACAACCGTTTGGCGCCGGTTCCGATCCGTCGAACATTGTCGACAGCTGCTACCCCATCGGGTCGATCCAGGTGCCGGCCGGGCTGGAACCGATCATCCTGCACCGCGATGCGGTGTCCGGTGGCGGCTACGCGATGATCGGCACGGTCATCAGCGCCGACCTGGACCTGGTGGGCCAGATGCAACCGAACCAGAAGGCGCGCTTTGTCGAGGTGACTCTGGAGCAGGCATTGGAGGCGCGGCGCTCGTGGAAAAAACGCCTGGCCTGTCTGGAGCAACTCTTCCCATCCTGAGCCCCGGCAACGACTGCACGGGTGTCAGGCACTCTGCCGACGTCCCACGCATCGTCCGCGACAGTCCTGACTGCGTGCCGAAGCCTCAGGCATTTGTGCCTGGGGCTGCGCGGCCTCATCGACTTCCAGCCACCAGGTATCACCACGACTGGGGTATTGCAGGTAAAACGGCTGGCCCATCATGGGGGTGGTGATGTTGACGTTGTTCTCCCAGGCCAGCGCCAGAATCCGGTCGAAAGGCTCGTGCCAGGTGTGCATCGACAAATCAAAGGTGCCGTTATGGATCGGCAGCAGCCAGCGCCCGCGCAAGTCCTTGTGCGCCTGCAAGGTTTCTTCGGGCTGCATGTGCACCATCGGCCACTCGACGTTGTAGGCGCCGGTTTCCATCAGGGTCAGATCGAACGGCCCATACTGCTCGCCGATGCGTTTGAAACCGTCGAAGTAACCACTGTCGCCACTGAAGAAGATGCGTTGCTCGCCGTTGAGAATGCTCCAGGAACACCACAGGCTGCGGTTGCCATCCCACAGACTGCGCCCGGAAAAGTGCTGCGACGGCGTGGCGACGAACTCGATGCCGGCCACTTGCGTGGACTGCCACCAGTCCAGTTGCCGAACCTTGCTGGCCGGCACCCCCCACTCCACCAGGGTATCGCCCACACCTAACGGTGCCAGGAAATACTCAGTCTTTTCCTGCAAAGCCCTGATGCTCATGCGGTCGAGGTGGTCGTAATGGTTGTGCGAAAGGATCACAGCCTTGAGCGGCGGCAGATCCTGCAGGCTGATCGGCGGCTGGTGAAAGCGTTCCGGGCCGGCCCATTGCACGGGCGAGGCGCGGTCGGCAAACACCGGGTCGGTGAGCCAGAACTGGTTGCGCAGTTTCAGCAACACCGTGGAGTGACCCAGCCGATAGACACTGTTGTCCGGTGCCGCCAGCAGTTGCTGGCGCGACAGCGGCTGGAGCGGAATCTGCCCGGCAGGCCGGGTGCCGGCCGGTTTGTTGAACGCCTGATCCCAGAACACCCGCAGCGTACGTAGCAGGCTGAGCGGTTTCATCGGCGCATGGTTGCGGTAGCGTCCCTGTTCGCGAGACAGAATGGGCAAGCTGGAGACGTCCGGGTTTCGGTGGGTCTTGGCCATGATGCGCGGGCTCCTGGAAGCAGGTTTCACGTGACAATTACACTACACGGTGTAGTTTTAAGCTTGCAGGAATGATGCAGACAAGTAAACTGCCGAGTGTAATTTTCTCTAAACGCACGTTTGAAGCCGACCTATGACCGCCCCCGTACGCCTCACCGACCAGAAACGCGAAGCCATTACCCTGGCGGCGATCGCCGAGTTTCGCGACCGGGGCTTCGAGGTCACGAGTATGGACCGGATCGCGGCGCGAGCGGAGGTGTCCAAGCGTACGGTCTACAACCACTTCCCGAGCAAGGAAGAACTGTTCGCCGAAATTCTCCGGCGCCTGTGGAGTTGCGCAGCACCGGCACCGGACGCCAGCTACAGCAGCGAGCGCGGCCTGCGCGAGCAGTTGCGCGATCTTTTAAAGGGCAAGATGGCGACCCTCAATGACCCGCACTTTCTGGATCTGGCGCGGGTGGCGTTTGGCGCCACCATTCATTCACCGGATCGCGCCCAGACCTGGGTCAATCGCCTCAACGAGCGTGAAGAGGCGTTCACTGTGTGGATTCGTGCCGCCCAGCAGGACGGGCGGCTGAAGCCGCTGGAGCCGGAGTTCGCGGCTACCCAGATCCATGCCCTGCTCAAGTCGTTCGCTTTCTGGCCGCAGATCACCCTCAATGCGCCGCTGCTCAGTGCCGACAAACAACACGAGGTGGTGGAGTCGGCGCTGGATATGTTTCTGGGCTGGTATGAGCTGCGGGGCCAGGTTTTGTAGGAGCGGCCGGGCGGCGATCCGCTTTAGCCGCGAATTGGCATTTAGAGCGATGGAAAATCTTTTCTCGCGGGGGCTGGGCTGCAGGTTTCGCCCAAAGTAACCAAAGGCATTGCTCCTGGCTTGGGTCCGCCCTGCGGGCGAACTCCCCTCCGTCCGGCATCGATTCGGCCTGCACCCAAGTCGCGATTTGCGTCGTCTGTGCCAGCTCGGCTCGAAGATCAAAAGCAACGGCAACGGCAAATTAAGGCCGGACACTGCTGCTCTTGAAATGCGGTCTTGCAGGCGCAGACGATCGCGACGTTTGGTGCAGGCCGAATGCAAGCGCCGCGTAGGGGGAATAAGGGCCATGGATGGCCCGTTAGCCACGATGGGCCATGGACGGCCCTTCGTGGCGGCCCCCGAAGCGGTGCTGGAATGAGGGTACCCGCCCCAAGGCGGGGCCAAACCTGTCGCAATGGTTTCCCCCCTTTGCCGAAACAAAGGGGGTCGTCCGCCAGGACGAAACACGGCGGCCGATCAAGCACCATCAACCTTCAGGAATGCATCGCGACTAACGCCGCGACGATGCAAGTCGAAAGATTAGTGCCCGCCGCCGCCCGGTGGCGCGGCCTTGGCAGTGAACGGCGGTCTGGCGAACCAGACCAGCAGGATCAAGCCCATGAAAATCCACGCCAGCAGGTAGAAGTAGTCCACCGTGGACATCATGTAGGCCTGGCTGCTCAGGGTCTGCTCGATCTGCGCGTAGGCCTGTGGCCCGGCGCCGCCGAGGCTGTCGAGGGTCTGGCGGGTGACCGGGTCGTAGTTGCTGATATTTTCGCTCAGGTACGCATGATGCTGATCAGCGCGGCGGATCCAGATCCAGGTGGTCAGCGACGCGGCGAAGCTGCCGCCCAGGGTGCGCAGGAAGGTCGCCAGCCCCGAGCCATCGGCGATCTGCTGCGGCGGCAGGTCCGAGAGCAGGATGCTTAAGGTAGGCATGAAGAACAACGCCACGCCAATACCCATGAACATCTGCACCAGCGCGATGTGCTGGAAATCCACTTCGTGGGTGAACCCGGCACGCATGAAGCACGACAGCCCCATGGCAAGGAACGCCAGCCCGGCCAGCAGACGCAGGTCGAAGCGATGCGCGTATTTGCCCACCAACGGTGACAGCAACACCGGCAGGATGCCGATCGGCGCCACGGCCAGGCCGGCCCAGGTGGCGGTATACCCCATCTGGGTCTGCAACCACTGCGGCAAGATCAGGTTGATGCCGAAAAACCCGGAATAGCCGCACACCAGTACCAGGGTGCCGATGCGAAAGTTGCGGTAAGCAAACAGCCGCAGGTTGACGATGGGGTGGCGGTCGGTCATTTCCCAGATCACGAACACCGCCAGGGCGACCAGCGAGATCAATGAACCAATGACGATAAAGCCCGACTCGAACCAGTCCAGGTCGTTGCCCTTGTCGAGCACCACTTGCAAAGCGCCCACGCCAATGATCAAGGTAATCAGGCCGACATAATCCATCGGCTGGCGGCTGGTGTTGACCGGCCGCCTGGCCATCTGGGTCTTGACCACAAAGGCTGCGAACAAACCGATAGGAATGTTGATAAAAAAGATCCACGGCCAGCTGTAGCTGTCGGTGATCCAGCCGCCCAGAATGGGTCCGGCAATCGGCGCCACCACCGTGACCATCGCCAACAGCGCCAGGGCCATGCCGCGCCTGGCCGGCGGATAGATCGCAATCAGCAGGGTCTGGCTCATCGGGTACAGCGGGCCGGCCACCACCCCCTGCAATACCCGAAAGCCCACCAGCTCGGGCATCGACTGCGAGATACCGCACAAGAACGAGGCCAGCACGAACAGCAACGTTGCCCAGATGAACAGCTTGACCTCGCCAAACCGGCGGCTCAGCCAGCCGGTCAGCGGCAAGGCGATGGCGTTGCTCACCGCAAACGAGGTGATCACCCAGGTGCCTTGTTCGGAGCTGACCCCCAGGTTGCCGGAAATGGTCGGCAGCGCGACGTTGGCGATGGTGGTGTCGAGCACCTGCATGAAGGTCGCCAGCGACAGACCGATGGTACTGAGCAACAGGCTCGGCGGGGTGAATGAAGCGGGAGCGTTCTGACTCATCGCGAATCCCTTGACACATGAACGGTGCCCCGGCCGGCTGGCCGGGGCATGGGGATCTTTCGATCAGCGCTGCACGGTGGCTTTGCTGGCCGCAGCGCTGTTGTCGTGGATCAGTTGGGCGATTCGCGCATCGGCATCGGCCAGTTGCCGGTCATACACCTGGGTGCTGAAGCTCGGCTGCTTGGGCGGCTGCTGGGCCAGCACCGGGCCGTTCTGGTCATGCAGGTTGACCTCAACGGTGGTCGACAGCCCAATGCGCAGCGGGTGTTCGGCCAGTTCCTGAGGATTGATATGAATGCGCACCGGCACCCGCTGGACGATCTTGATCCAGTTGCCGGTGGCGTTCTGCGCCGGCAGCAAGGCGAAGGCACTCCCGGTACCGGCGCCCAGGCTGTCGATGGTGCCGCTATAGGTCACGTCGCTGCCGTACAGGTCGGCGTGAATCTCCACCGGCTGGCCGATACGCATCTTGCCCAGTTGGGTTTCCTTGAAGTTGGCATCAATCCATAGCTGGTCGAGGGGAATTACCGCCATCGTTGCGGTGCCGGGCTGGATACGCTGGCCCAATTGCACATTGCGTTTGGCCACATAACCGGTAACAGGCGCCACCAGCGTGGTACGAGCATTGGCCAGCCAGGCCTGGCGCAACTGCGCCGCGGCAGCCTTGACGTCTGGGTGCGAAGAAACGTGCGTATCGTCGACCAGCGCCACGCTGCTGGCCAGTTGTTGCTGCACGTTGTTCAGGGCGCTTTGCGCGCTGATCAGATCATCCTTGGCATGCGACAGCTCTTCCTGAGAAATCGCCCCGCTGCTCGCCAGGCTGCGCCGCCGGTTGTAATTGTCCTGGGCCTTCTGCACCGCTGCACGCTGGGCTGCCAGCTGTGCCTTCATGCCATCGACATTGCTGTACAAACCCCGCACCTGACGTACCACCCGGGCCAGATTGGCCTCGGCGCTCTGCAGGCCGACCTCGGCATCGCTGGGGTCGAAGCTGAGCAGCACCTGCCCTTCACGTACCAGGTCACCGTCATCGGCGCCGATACTGATCACCGTGCCGGTGGTCTGCGGAGTGATGGACACCACATTGCCGTTGACGTAGGCATCGTCGGTGCTTTCCTGCCAACGACCATAGAGTTCATGCCAGGCCCAGACACCCAGGCCACCGGCGACCACCAGGGCCGCCAGCCCCAGTAGCAACACTTTACGCTTGCCGGAAGCCTGATCCTTGGTGGTGGCAGCGGATGAAGATTCAGCAGCGGAAGTCGCCATGATGGTTACCTTGTCAGCAAAACAGTTAAAGGCCGGGGGCTCTGGCGCAAACCATGAGCGTTGCGCGGCAGGTCATGGTCCGGGGGCGGACTTGAAGCTCAGGCGCGTCAGGGTGATGTGGTCATCAGCGGCCACCAGCAGCTTGGTGAGGATGCGCTGCAGGGTGTCGACTTCGTCCTTGTCCAGTGCCGCAAAGGTGTCATTCATCGCGTCGGCGGCGATACTCGGCAGCAGGTCGGCCAAATGCTGGCCCTTGTCACTGAGCACCAGCCGTACCTGACGCCGGTCGCTGGCGCAGCGACTGCGCACCACCAGACCCTTGTGCTCCAGACGGTCGAGCATGCGGGTCATTGAGCCGCTGTCCAGCGACAGGTGCCGACATAACTCGACCGGTGTGTCAGAGCTGAACTGGGCAATGATGATCAACACCTTGTACTGCGCGAATGTCACGTCATGGGGCAGCAGGTACTTGTCGAGCATCCGGTCTTTGAGGGCGTTGGTACGCCCGACCAGCAAGCCGATAAGACTGGAATCGAAGTTGTCCGCCGAGAAATGTTTCAAAGGATCACCCTAAAAGCTGCCTAGGCAGTTATTTCAAAATATTACTGCCTGAGCAGCTAATGTCAAACTATTCGTTAGCTTGCTTATCAACGCCCGAAAAAAAACGACCGGTGGTCAGCCGGTCGTTCTGTGAGGGGGGGCCGCCTGACGAGTCAGGCCGCGACGGGCACGCCGCTGTGAAAACGGAAATCTTCGTCCGGGCTTTCAATCAGGTCTTTTTCGGCCAGGCGGACCTCTTCGATCTTGGCATCGACATCGTCCTTGTCGCCGTACAGGTAGGCCAGCTTCAGATAGTCCTGAAAATGCCGCGCCTCGGATTTGAGCAGGCTGGCGTAGAACTTGCCGAGTTCCTCATCCAGATGCGGCACCAGCGCCGCAAAACGCTCGCAGGAGCGCGCCTCGACGATGCCGCCGACAATCAGCGCATCGGTCAGGCGATAGGGGTTGTGGTTACGCACCAGCTTGCGCAACGCGCCGGCATAGCGCGCCGAACTGACGTTAGCCATGGGGATGCCGCGTTTGCGGATCAGGCTGATGACCTGTTCGAAGTGACGCAGCTCTTCTCGGGCCAGCCGCGACATCTTGGCCTGCAGGTCAAACTTGTCGTTGTACTGGAACATGAACTGAAACGCAGCGCCGGCCGCCTTTTTCTCGTTGTTGGCGTGATCGATCAGCAGGATATCCAGATTGCGCGTGGCCGCCTGTACCCAGGCATCAGGGGTACGACACAACAGGAACGCTTCGATTTCAGGGATCGGGTACATAGGCTCACGAGGGCGACGGGACAAAGCCGGGCATTATACGAGCGCCTGTTTCATGCACGCCAGCCCGCAGCCAGGTACAGGCGGACTATAGTCATGGCAGTGGTTGTGTCTGAACCGTCGTGATTGAGGAGCAAAACCTCATGCAATCGATCCGTAGCATTCTGGTGGTGATCGACCCCGAGCGTCCCGATAATCTGGCACTCAACCGTGCCCGCCAGATTTCCGGGGTCACCCAGGCTCATCTGCACGTGCTGATCTGCGACAGCAAGCACCCGCATACCCAGCAGCTCAACGAGCTGATGCGCAGCCTGCACGCCGAAGGGTTCACCGCCAGCGCCCAGCAGGACTGGCAAGGGTCGACCTACAAGACCATCATCAAGGCGCAGCAGGCTGAAGGCTGCGGGCTGGTGATCAAACGCCACTGGCCCGACAACCCGCTGAAAAAGGCCCTGCTCACCCCCGATGACTGGAAACTGCTGCGTTATTGCCCAAGCCCGGTGCTGATGGTCAAAAGCGAACGCCCCTGGAGCGGCGCGGTGGTGCTGGCGGCCGTGGATGTCGGCAACGCAGACGAGCCACACAAAGCCCTGCACGAGTCGATTGTCGACCACGGTTACGCCATCGCCAGCCTGGCCAGAGGCGAGCTGCACGTCATCAGCTCATACCCGGCGCCGTCCTTGTCAGCAGCCGACCCGGCCAATCAGGGCGACGGCAGCCTGCAAGCGCGCTACCGGGAACAATGCGTCGACTTTGAGCAGCGCTTCGACATTGCCGACGAACGGCTGCACATTACCGAAGGCCCTGCCGATGTGCAGATTCCGCATCTGGCGCACCGGCTCGGCGCCGCCGTGACGGTGATCGGCACCGTAGCCCGGACCGGCATTGCCGGCGCGTTGATCGGCAACACCGCCGAGGTGGTGCTCGATGCGCTGGAAAGTGACGTGCTGGTGCTCAAGACCGAAGCCATCGTCGAGCATCTGGAGGCATTGCTGGCCCAGACCTGAGGGCATCAGAATAATCAGGCGCCGAGCGCGTCGCGCAGAAAAGACGGGGCGATGTAGCGCTCGTAATGAGCATCGGACAACAGAAAGAACTCGCGGTCGATGGCATCGCGCAGGTCAGGCAGGGTCCAGCAGCGGAACTCCGGCAACAGCACGAAACCGTAGGCCTCGACATTGGTGATGACCCGTGCACCGCGGGCGATCAGTTGATAAGCCCAGCAATATTCGGACTGATGGGCAACAAAGCGGATCTTGCGCTGGGTCAGTTGCCAGCGCAGCTTGTCAGCATCGAAGACTTCGAGCTTGGCGGTCATGACCTGGACCAGCAACTGCTCAAGACGCAGCCATACGGCGCGCTTCTCGGCTTCGCCGTAGCTGTTCCAGTTGACGATCTCGTGATGAAAGCGCTTGCAGCCCCGGCATACCCGGTCACCGAACACGGTGGAGCAAAGGCCGACGCAGGGCGTCTTGATGATCTGATCGGGCATGACGGGCAACGACTGGTGGAACGAGCGGCCATGTTAGCCCTTTGTCTAACAGGGGTCACCCCTCAAGATGTAGGGCCTAACTTACACTGTGCGAAGTTTTGCCGTAGAATCACCGTGCCTTTTAAAGGCGCAATGTCCGTCGGAAGCTGTTTTCAAAGCGTCACGAGCACAGTCAAGTTTTCCCGCAGCCCGGTGTCGTCTGGCCATTCCCTCATCACGAATGGCCGCCCGACCGCCCCACCCAGCCGGTCTGCAGGCGTAAAACTTTGAAAACAGCTTCGTAAGGAATTGCCGTTACCCTTGGCCAAAATGCTCAAAAAGCATCGGCGCGCAGGGTGCGGATGATTTCTGGATGAGCGTCCCGGACACCCCAAGATGGGACCACTGATGAGGGTAATACTGTGCTTGAAGCCTACCGTAAACACATCGAAGAGCGTGCCGCCCAGGGCATCGTGCCTCAGCCGCTTAACGCCGAACAAACCGCAGGCCTGGTCGAGCTGCTGAAGAATCCCCCGGCTGGCGAAGAAGAAGTCCTCGTTGACCTGCTCACCAACCGCGTTCCACCAGGCGTTGACGAAGCGGCCTACGTCAAAGCCGGTTTCCTGTCTGCCATCGTCAAGGGCGAAGCCAGTTCCCCGCTGATCGACCGCAAGCGTGCCACCGAACTGCTGGGCACCATGCAGGGCGGCTACAACATCGCCACCCTGGTCGACCTGCTGGATGATGCCGAACTGGGCGCAGTGGCTGCCGAGCAGCTCAAGTTCACCCTGCTGATGTTCGACGCCTTCCACGACGTATCCGAGAAAGCCAAGGCTGGCAACGCCCACGCCAAGGCCGTTCTGGAGTCCTGGGCAGCCGGTGAGTGGTTCACCAACAAGCCTGCCATCGCCGAGAAGTACAGCCTGGCGGTGTTCAAGGTCCCGGGCGAAACCAACACCGACGACCTGTCCCCTGCCCCGGACGCCTGGTCACGCCCTGACATCCCGTTGCACGCCCTGGCCATGCTGAAAATGGCCCGTGACGGCATCGAGCCTGAGCAACAAGGCGCCATCGGCCCACTCAAGCAGATCGAAGAAGTCAAAGCCAAAGGCTTCCCTGTCGCCTACGTCGGTGACGTGGTCGGTACCGGTTCGTCGCGTAAATCGGCAACCAACTCGGTGCTGTGGTTCTTCGGTGACGACATCCCTTACGTGCCGAACAAGCGCGCTGGCGGTTTCTGCTTCGGCACCAAGATCGCTCCGATCTTCTACAACACCATGGAAGACGCCGGCGCTCTGCCAATCGAATTCGATTGCACCGACCTGGCCATGGGCGACGTCATCGACGTTTACCCATACAAAGGTGAAGTGCGCCGTCACGGCAGCGACGAGCTGGTGACCACCTTCGAACTGAAAACCCCTGTGCTGCTGGACGAAGTCCGCGCCGGTGGTCGTATTCCGCTGATCGTTGGCCGTGGCCTGACCGAAAAAGCCCGCGCCGAACTGGGCCTGGGTCCAACCGACCTGTTCAAGCTGCCGGAAGCGCCGGTCGACACTGGCAAGGGCTTCACCCTGGCGCAGAAAATGGTCGGCAAGGCCTGCGGTCTGCCAGAAGGCAAAGGCGTACGTCCTGGCACCTACTGCGAACCGAAGATGACCACCGTCGGTTCCCAGGACACCACTGGCCCGATGACCCGCGACGAGCTCAAAGACCTGGCGTGCCTGGGCTTCTCCGCCGACCTGGTCATGCAGTCGTTCTGCCACACCGCGGCTTATCCGAAGCCGATCGACGTCACCACCCACCACACCCTGCCGGATTTCATCCGCACCCGTGGCGGCGTGTCCCTGCGTCCTGGCGACGGCATCATCCACAGCTGGCTGAACCGCATGCTGCTGCCGGACACCGTCGGCACCGGCGGTGACTCGCACACCCGCTTCCCGATCGGCATCTCGTTCCCGGCCGGTTCTGGCCTGGTCGCCTTCGCCGCTGCCACCGGCGTCATGCCGCTGGACATGCCTGAGTCGGTTCTGGTCCGCTTCAAGGGCAAACTGCAACCGGGCATCACCCTGCGTGACCTGGTACACGCCATCCCTTACTACGCGATCCAGAAGGGCCTGTTGACCGTCGAGAAGAAAGGCAAGAAGAACATCTTCTCCGGCCGCATCCTCGAAATCGAAGGCCTGGACGAGCTGACTGTCGAGCAGGCATTCGAACTGTCCGACGCCTCGGCCGAACGTTCGGCTGCCGGTTGCTCGATCAAGCTGCCTGAGAAGCCGATCGCCGAATACCTGCAATCCAACGTCACCCTGCTTCGCTGGATGATCAGCGAAGGCTACGGTGACCCACGTACCCTGGAGCGCCGTGCCCAGGCGATGGAAGCGTGGATTGCCAATCCTGTGCTGCTGGCGGCTGACCCGGACGCCGAGTACGCCGAGATCATCGAAATCGACCTGGCCGACGTCAAAGAGCCTGTGCTCTGCGCGCCGAACGACCCGGACGATGCTCGCCTGCTGTCTTCGGTTCAGGGCGAGAAGATCGACGAAGTGTTCATCGGTTCGTGCATGACCAACATCGGCCACTTCCGCGCTGCCGGCAAGCTGCTCGAGAAGGTCAAGGGTGGCATTCCTACCCGTCTGTGGCTGTCGCCGCCGACCAAGATGGACGCTCACCAACTGACCGAAGAAGGCTACTACGGCATCTACGGCAAGGCCGGTGCACGCATGGAAATGCCAGGCTGCTCGCTGTGCATGGGTAACCAGGCACGGGTACAGACCGGCTCGACCGTGGTTTCCACCTCGACCCGTAACTTCCCGAACCGTCTGGGCGATGCGACCAACGTGTACCTGTCCTCGGCCGAACTGGCTGCGGTCGCTTCGATTCTCGGCAAGCTGCCGACCGTCGAGGAGTACATGACCTACGCGAAAGACATCGACAGCATGTCTGCCGACGTTTACCGCTACCTGAGCTTCGACCAGATCGCCGAGTTCCGTGAAGCGGCGGCAAGCGCCAACATCCCGGTTGTTCAGGCTTGATGGTGTAAACCTGCGTTAAAAAGAAACCCCGCCTTGTGCGGGGTTTCTTTTTTGGGTGGTGTTGTTTTAGCGGGCGATCCCTGTGCCGCTTTAGGGAAACTCTTCAAACTACCTGCGTTGCCATCGCTGCGTTAAAAACAGGCTGGAACGCCAGCCCGGTCAAATGCTCATTGACAACCAGTCAACTCCGCTTGCTCGCCTGTTTTTGCCTTGCGCTGGCGTCCTCGCCGACGTTTTTAGAGGCTCCCTTTATAGCGGCGAATACTTCACGGCCAAGTCGACCTCGCGCAATCACGCCGCAACGGTGATCCCCGCCACCCGCGACCGGGCGGGCTGTACGATTATCTCGACATGCTGTCCCATCGCGACCAGCGCCTGCATGAGGCGCTCCAGCGAAATATTCTGCAGCTTATAACGACGAACCAGTGAAATTTTGGGTTGGGTCATGCCGGTGATGGTTGCGGCCTCTGTCTGGCTAAGCTCCCGCTCGGCGATCAACTGGTTCAGGCGCAGCGCCAGTGCGGCTTTGGCGCTCAGCTCCTCTGCATCATCGAAGCCGAGGTCGAGCAATACGTTGTCAACGCCTTGAGGCGACTCTTCAGGGTGGGTCATCATTGTTTTCCTCCTGCCTTGTAGCGGGTCAGAACAGTCTTGAGGCGTTTTTCAATCAATTCCACGTCCATCCCCGGTGTAGAAATGCCGGAACGGGATTTCTTCTGGAAGGCGTGCAGCACATGGACCGCATCGCCAATCTTTACGCTGTACACAGCACGATAAGCATCGCCAAAGTGATCTTCTAGCAACTCATACACGCCAGGCCCCAGCCCTTTCCAAGGCTTGACCGAGTCGGGCATACCCCCCAGTTGCACAATAAATAACGCCACCCCCATATCTTTCTGAACCCTTACGGGAAATGATTTGAAGTCTTTTCGAGAGGCACCTTCCCAGTAAAGCCGCTTGCGCTCGTGCATCAAAACTATATCCGTTCAGGTATAAAAAGCAACTGATCGGCTTATCGTCGCAAGACCGGGCTGGCGTCGGGTGGTAGATATGTATTGCGGTCCGGGCGGGCTCGAACGGCGAAGCGAAACGCCCGAGATCGCCCAACAAAAAACCCCGCCTCTCTCGAGTGCGGGGTTTTCTTTATTGCATCAGCTCATCAAACCGTACTGCCCTGCCCGCTCAGGGCCAGGTCCAGCAGCTCGCGGTTGGCAACTGCGTACATGGCGTAGTCGGTGCCGCTGGCGGCACGCAGTTCGACCAGCATGGCGCGCCAGCGCTCGACCATTGCCGCGTGCTGTTCCAGCCATAACGCCAGGCGTTCTTCGATATCCTCCGGCGCCTCCTGCATCTGCAGAACCGAGATGGTGATCGCCCGTTGCTGCCAGTCGATATCATCACGGAACGCTTCGCGAGCCAGTGCCTGCCAGTTGTTTTCCACTGGCAGGTTGCTGATTTGCTGCAAGTACCAGGTGATTTCCAGGGCGCTGCCCACGGCGAAGAAGGTCTTGGCGACGTCAGCGGCGTTGTGCCCGGTCACGTCAGAGGCTTCGATGATCGGCAGCAGGGTATACAGGTGGGTAGTACCTGCCACCATCCGTGCCAGCAGCTCAGGTACGCCTGACTCGACGTAAGCCTCGTAGCGTTCCTGCCAGACCGAACGGGTGCGACCTTCGAGCAGCTCGTCGAGCTTCAGGCCCAGCGCCGCGATGTGCGGACCGAAGTGCGCAACGTCACGACCGGCATCCAGTTCATTGCGACGGCTGCGCAGGAACCAGCGCGTGGCACGACGCCCCAGACGCATCAGTTCGTCCATCAGGGTCAGCTGGATCTCGGCCGGAACCTTGTAGTCCAGCGCCTCGATCTGCCGGAACCAGTGCGGCAGGTGGAAGATGTCACGCACGATGACATAGGCACCGGCGACCGCCGCCGCGCTCATGCCGGTGGACTCCTTCAGACGCTGTACGAAGGTGATGCCCATGTGGTTGACCAGATCGTTGGCGATCTGGGTGCTGACGATCTCGCGCTTGAGCCGGTGGCCGCGCATCGCTGCCGAGTAATCAGCACCCAGCGACGACGGGAACGCGGTTTCCATGTCCCGGGCCAGGTAGTCATCATCCGGCACACGGGACTCAAGCAGCGCTTCCTTGAGGTCGATCTTGCTGTAGGAGATCAGCACCGACAGCTCGGCACGGGTCAGGCCATGACCACTGGCAACCCGTTCGGCGATCTGCTCTTCGGATGGCAGGAACTCAATGACCCGGTCCAGCTTGCCGCGCGCTTCGAGGTCGTTCATCAGGCGCTTGTATTCGGCAATCCGGTCGTAAGCCCGGCGCGCCGCCAGCGACAGTGCCTGGGTCTGCTTGTAGTTGTTGCCCAACACCAGATGGCCCACTTCGTCGGTCATGCTTTCGAGCAGCTGGTTGCGCTGCTTTTGGGTCATGTCACCGGCCTGGACCACTTCGTTGATCAGGATCTTGATGTTCACTTCGTGGTCGGAACAGTCCACACCACCGGCGTTATCGATGAAGTCGGTGTTGGTGGCGCCGCCATGCAGGCCGAACTCGACCCGGCCGAGCTGGGTCATGCCCAGGTTGCCGCCCTCACCCACCACCTTGCAGCGCAGCTCATCACCATTGACCCGCAGCGCATCGTTGGCCTTGTCGCCAACATCGGCGTGGCTTTCTTCACTGGATTTGACGTAGGTGCCGATACCGCCGTTCCACAGCAGGTCGACCGGCGCCTTGAGCAAGGCGTGCATCAGCTCGGTCGGCGTCAGCTTGTCAGCCTTGATATCGAAGCGTTCTTTCATCTGCTCGGAGATCGCAATGCTCTTGGCGCTGCGCGGGAAGATGCCGCCACCGGCAGAGATCAGGCTGGCATCGTAATCGGTCCACGCCGAACGCGGCAGGTCGAACAACCGCTGACGCTCGGCGAAACTGCTGGCCGGCTCCGGATTGGGGTCGATGAAGATATGCAGGTGGTTGAAGGCCGCGACCAGCTTGAGTTTGTCAGACATCAGCAAGCCGTTGCCGAACACGTCGCCAGCCATGTCACCGATGCCGATCACGGTGATGCTGTCTTGCTGGACGTTGATGTCACGCTCACGGAAGTGGCGCTGGACACCCACCCAGGCACCCTTGGCGGTGATGCCCATTTTCTTGTGGTCGTAACCTGCCGAACCACCCGACGCGAAAGCGTCACCGAGCCAGAAGCCGTAGTCGATGGCGATGCCGTTGGCAATGTCGGAGAACGTCGCGGTGCCCTTGTCGGCCGCCACCACCAGGTACGGATCGTCATCATCGTGACGCACCACATTGGTCGGCGGCACCAGCACGCCTTCCTTGAGGTTGTCGGTGATGTCCAGCAGGCCGGAAATGAAGATCCGGTAGCAGGCAATCGCCTCGGCCTGGACTTCATCACGCCCCCCGGAAGTCGGCAGCCGACGTGGTACGAAGCCGCCCTTGGCTCCGACCGGCACGATCACCGAGTTCTTCACCTGCTGGGCTTTTACCAGGCCCAGCACTTCAGTGCGGAAGTCTTCTTCGCGGTCCGACCAGCGCAGGCCGCCACGCGCCACGTTGCCGAAGCGCAGATGCACGCCTTCGACACGCGGCGAGTAAACGAAGATCTCAAACTTCGGCACCGGCTTGGGCAGCTCGGGGATCAGGCGCGGGTTGAACTTGAAGCTGAAGTAGCCCTTGTTCTGACCATTGGCGTCGGTCTGGTAGAAGTTGGTACGCAGCGTGGCCTTGATCAGGTCCAGGTAACGACGCAGGATCCGGTCTTCGTTGAGAACCTGAACATCATCGAGCGCGGTGAGAATCGCCTGCTCCAGGCGCAGTTGCTTGTCGTCCAGATCGTCCGAGCCTAGCTTGCGCGCCAGGTAGAAGCGGGTCTTGAACAACCGGGTCAGTTCACGGGCGATATCGGTGTGGTTGTTCAGGGTGCTGGCGATATAACCCAGGTCGAAGCCCAGGCGGATCTGTTTCAGGTAGCGGGCATAGGCCCGCAGCAGCGCCACATCGCGCCATGGCAGGCCGGCCGTCAGCACCAGGCGGTTGAACGCATCGTTCTCGGCGTCGCCGCGCACGATATGCACGAAGGCATCCTGCAACACGTCGTTAAGCTGCTGGATATCCAGGTCCAGACCTTCAGCGTAAGTGAACGCGAAGTCATGAATCCAGAATTCACGGCCATCGACATGCTGCAAACGATAAGGGAACTCGCCCAGCACACGCAGGCCGAGGTTCTCCAGGATCGGCAAGACATCGGACAGCGCCAGCGGGGTATCGGCGTGGTACAGCTTGCAATGCAATTGCTGACGACGCCCGGCCAGTGGCTGATAGAAACTCATCACCAGCGGATTGTCTTGCGACAGGCTCAGCACATGCTGCATGTCGACCACTGCCGAGTGCGCGGCAAAGCGCTCGCGATAGCCGGCGGGGAAGCCTTTCGGGAAGTCTTCCAGAACGTTGGTGCCGTGGGCCTCGCCGAAGCTCTCGATGACCAGGCTGGCATAGTCGTCTTTCCACGAGCGACAGGCCTGGATGACTTCGTTTTCCAGTTGGACCGGGTCGATATCCAGCGTGACTTTCGGGTCAACCCGCAGGATCAGTTGCACGCGGGCCAGGACCGACTCGGAGAAGAACGTCCAGAACTCGCAATCGCTGGCCTTCAGGCGCTCCATGAGCACCTGCTGGATCTTCTGCCGCACCTCTGTGGAATACACATCACGCGGCACGTAGGCCAGGCAGTAGCAGAAACGCCCGTACGGGTCCTTGCGCAGGAACACCCGAATCTTGTTGCGCTCCTGGATCTGGACGATCGACATCACGGTGCCGAACAGTTCGTCCACCGGGGTCTGGAACAGGTCGTCACGCGGCAACACTTCGATGACCTGGGCCAGCTCCTTGCCCAGGTGCGCCTTGGCGTCGAAGCCGGAGCGACGCTCGACTTCCGCGACCTTACGGCGAATGTAAGGAATGCGATGCACGTTCTCGCCATACACCGACGAGGTGTACAGGCCCATGAAGCGGCATTCCTTGACCACGCTGCCCGAGGCATCGATCAGACGGATCGACACGTAGTCCGGGTAAGCCGGACGGTGCACCCGGCTGGGCAGCGCGGCCTTGGCGAACGACAGCAGGGTCGGTTCCTGCAGGTATTTCACCGCATAGTCTTCGATATGCAGGTCTTCGTCACTGAGCCCGGCACGCAGCAAACGGGTCAGGCCCAGCAGGGACGAGGGGTCATATTCGATATGACCGCCATCGGCTTCACTGCGCACCGTGAACTCTTCATAGCCCAGGAAGGTGAAGTGGTTGTCCACCAGCCACTGCAGGAACACCTTGACCTCGGCTTTCTCCTCGGGGTCGATGGCATATTGGCTGGCGTCGATGGCGGCCAGCACTTGATTGACCCGGGCCTTCATCGGCTCGAAGTCTTCAACCGCCACCCGCACCTCGCCCAGCACCTGTTCCAGCTCACGGGCCAGGGCGCTCAACTCGCTGGCATTGGAGCAGCGGTCGATTTCCAGGTACATCAGCGACTCTTGCAGCACGCCCTCGCCACTGGAGCCCTTGGGCAGCAGCTCGAGCAGTTCGCCCTGAGGGCCACGGCGTACGCTCAGAACGGTGGTCTGCAAGGTGTGGATGCTGTAGCTGCGGCGATTGAGCTCGGTGCGTACCGAGTCGACCAGGAACGGCAGGTCGTGGTGCAGCACTTCGACCACGGTATGGGTCGACTGCCAGCCATGGCGCTCGTAGTCAGGGTTGTAGACGCGTACTTGCGGAGTATCGTGTTCGAAGCGTTCCAGCAGTCGCCAGGCCGACAGCGTACAACCGGCCAGATCGGACAGGCGGCGCTGAGTCAGTTCATCCAGAGAAATGATGCCGAAAAATTGCTCGGCGAACAGGGCCACTTGTGGCAAGGCCTGATCGCTGATGTGCTGCGCCAGGGCCGCTTGCAGTTGATGCTGGAAGTCGGCCTTGCTGGCTGCGGTGAAGAACGCCATCGATGATACTCCGCTTTGGCTTTTTTAGAGGGCTGAGCAGCTTGTCGTGATCCGGTCGGCGACAGGATCGAGTGTAGAGCGAAATAGACAGAACCTCGGGCAACGACACAATCGGTTGCCCATTTCTAGAAGTACGTCAGAAAAAGCCACGAACCAGCAACACGCCAGCACACAACCGTTCATCGCCTTTTTCCAGCTTAACGACAGCAGCGCGGCGACGGCTTACAGGGCTGCGACATATTCGGTCATCGACCAACAGGTACGATAACCACCCGACCGGCGCCAACCCGCCGCACCAGCAAAGTTCATCAGGTGCTGGCACAATTGCGCCCCGCCAATCGCCCGGACTAGGAATCTCACATGCTGATCAACACCCTCTGCCTCATCGCCAATCCTTGCGACGATGAATACGACGACATGGCCATGCTCTGCTGCCATGGCGATAATGGCGATCTGTTTTCGCTGGGCCGCTTCCCGGATGAAGATCAGGTCGAGATCAGCCTGGGCGACGAAAAAAGCCTGGAAGTCAGCAGCCTGAAGGTCACCCTTGAAACCGGCCGACTGCTGATCGAGCTTGAACCAGCCGATGCGGCGCGCCTTGAAGGCGATGCGCACTTTGAAATCCACTACGACAGTCAGGTCAGTGACCTGGCCGAAATCGACCAGACCCTGCGCATTATTCTGAGCAACAATGTCGGTACATATGTCAGCCAGATCAGCTGAGCCGAGCGGGTAAAGTCATGCGCCATCGCCCAGGAGGCCGCCATGACCACGCCACGTTTCGACGCTCATTGCCATATCTTCAACCCGCGCTATTCGCTCAAGGTCTGTAACCGGCCGGTGCCTGGCCCCTTCACCGTCGCCGACTACCAGGCCAGCGTCGCGCCACTGGGTTTTACCGGTGGTGCGGTAATTTCCAGCACCGCCCAAGGCTTTCACCAGGGCCACCTGCTTGACGCGCTGCGCTGGCTGGGTCCTGGCTACGTCGGGGTCACCCGCCTGCCAGCCACGGTCGCCGACGCCGAACTCGACACCTTGAACGGCTTCGGGGTACGCGGCCTGCGCCTGGCGCTTAAAACCGGCGAGCCGCTGTTGCAGGAGCAGATCCTGGCGATGGGGCGGCGGGTACATCGCCATGTGGGCTGGCATGTCGAGCTGGCGGTGGACGCCCGCGAACTGGCCGACCTTGAAGACTGCCTGTCGCAGCTGCCAGCGCTGTGCCTGGACCACCGGGTACTGAGCCGCAACGGTCTGCCGACCCTGCTGCGCCTTGCCGAACAGGGCGCGCACGTCAAGATCTGCGGCATGAGCGGCTTCAATGCCACCTCCGTCGGGATGCTCAAGGACATCCACGCAGCCAACCCCAACACGCTGATGCTCGGCACCGGCCTGCCGTTGATCAACGCAACACCGGACGCCCTGCTGCGCGACCTTGAAATGCTCTTCGAAACCCTCGGCGACTCGGCAGCCCAGCGCGTGCTATGGAACAACGCGGCCAGTTTCTATCGACTGCAAACCAGTTGAGGCGGTAGCCGCCGAAAAATACCCGCCGCCATTAGTCGTCAGGGGTCCGGATAGATTAAAGTAGCGCCCCCAGCCCAGGGTTCTGTTTTGCAGGCCGACTCCCGGTATCCGGTTCACCGGACTACTTGCATGGCCTGACTCGCGACACTCGGGGCCGCCATTGCACAGCGGTACCACCTTGCCAGGAACCATCATCGATGGAACATCGTGAAGCGCTGATTGCGCTGCGCAGCTTTCTTTCAACCCAGATCCTCGGTCAGGAAAAGCTGGTCGACCGGCTGCTGATCGCTCTGCTCGCCGATGGCCACATGCTGGTCGAGGGTGCGCCGGGGCTGGCCAAGACCAAGGCCATCAAAGAACTGGCCGAAGGGGTCGAAGCCCAGTTTCATCGTATCCAGTTCACCCCTGACCTGCTGCCGGCGGACATCACCGGCACCGAAATCTACCGCCCTGAAACCGGCAGCTTCGTGTTCCAGCAGGGGCCGATCTTCCATAACCTGGTGTTGGCCGACGAAATCAACCGCGCCCCGGCCAAGGTCCAGTCAGCCCTGCTCGAAGCCATGGCTGAGCGTCAAGTCAGTGTCGGGCGCAGCACCTACGACCTGTCGCCGCTGTTTCTGGTCATGGCCACCCAGAACCCTATCGAGCAGGAAGGCACTTACCCGCTGCCTGAGGCCCAGCTCGACCGTTTTCTGATGCACGTCAAGATCGGCTTCCCGGACGCCGCCGTAGAACGCAAGATTCTCCAGCAGGCACGCGGCGAGGCCTTGAACGGTGAAACCAAGCCGGAGCGGCGGGTCAGCCAGCAAGCGATCTTTGCCGCACGCAAGGAAATCCTCGGCTTGTACATGGCCGATGCCGTGGAGGAGTACCTGGTGCAATTGGTAATGGCCACCCGCACGCCCGCCAAGTTCGACCCGGAACTGGCCGAGTGGATCGGCTACGGCGCCAGCCCGCGCGGCTCGATTGCCCTGGACCGCTGCGCACGGGCGCACGCGTGGCTGGCCGGGCGCGACTTTGTCAGCCCCGAAGACATCCAGGCGGTGCTGTTTGACGTGTTGCGTCACCGCATCATCCTGTCGTTCGAAGCCGAAGCGGCCGGTATCGATCAGGACCGGGTGACCCAGCGCATCCTCGACGTCGTCGCCGTCGCCTGACGCCATGCCAGCAGACCTGATTTCTCAACCGGGCATCCGGGTCAGCCTGCGCGAACTGATCGAGATGCGCCATCGCGTTCGTGAGGTGCAGCTGTTCTCCACGCCAAACCGGCGCAGCCCGCTGATCGGCCTGCACCACTCGAAGCTGCGCGGGCGCGGCGTGGACTTCGATCAGGTGCGGGTCTACCAGGCCGGCGACGATGTGCGCAACATCGACTGGCGAGTCACCGCCCGCACCCAGGAACCACATACCAAGCTGTTTCACGAAGAGCGTGAACGGCCGATTTTCATCATGGTCGAGCAAAGCCGCCGGTTGTTCTTCGGCTCAGGGCTGACCTTCAAATCGGTGCTGGCGGCTCAAGCGGCCGCCTTGATCGGCTGGGCCGCCCTGGAACACAACGACCGGGTCGGTGGCCTGGTGTTCGGTGACCGGGAACACTACGAAATCAAACCGCGACGCAGCAAGCAGAGCCTGCTGCAACTGCTCAATCGTCTGGTGCGGGTCAACCAGTCGCTGCACACCGAAATCGCCGCCGATCGCGACGCGTTCGGCACCGCATTGCGCCGCGCCCGCGAAGTGCTACGCCCCGGCAGCCTGGTGATCGTGCTGTGTGACGAGCGCGCGCTCAGCGATGCGGCCGAGCAGCAGCTGAGCCTGTTGTCACGACATTGCGACCTGCTCCTGCTGCCGCTCTCCGATCCGCTGGACCGTGCCCTGCCCGCCGCCGGCCTGCTGCGCTTTGCCGAACGAGGCGCCGAGCTCGAGCTCGATACCTTGAATGTCGAACTGCGCAAAAACTACCGGGCGCTGGGCGAAGCCCGCTGCGCACGTTGGGAACGTCTGGCGCAAAAGCTGCGGGTGTTGCTGATGCCCTTGAGTACCCAGATCGAACTGGTCGAGCAGCTGCGTGAGTTCCTCAAGGCCCAGCGTCCGGTGAAGCAGCCATGAACCCACTGGACCAGCTACAGCCATTGATCGCGCCCGCGCCGCCGGGGCTGTGGCCGCCCGCGCCGGGCTGGTGGCTGCTGATCGCCCTGTTGCCGCTGGCCGGCTGGGGATTATGGCGAGCCTACCGGCTGCTGCGGGCGCGTAACCCGTTGCCACGCGCCGAGCAACCGCTGGACCCGGTACGGGTGGCGGCACTTGCAGAGCTGGCCAGCCTGGCCAAGCCCTATGACGGTGCGCCGGCCGGTGCCTGGCTGCAGCAAATCAACGGTTTGCTCAAACGCCTGTGCCGCAACCACTATCCGTACAGCCAGAGCCACACCCTCAATGGCCGTAAATGGCTGGCGTTTCTCGACAACCGCTGCCCGGCCGCTGGCCTGACGCGCTGGATGGTGTTGGTCGAAGGCGCCTACAAACCCGAATGCAAACTGGACGACAAAGCGATCAACGGCCTGACCCAGTCGGTCGAAACCTGGATCCGCAAACATGTTTGAGTTCGCCTGGCCGTGGATCTTCGCCCTGCTGCCGCTGCCCTGGCTGATGCGCTGGCTGCTGCCGGTGGCCGACAACGGCGAGGCGGCGCTCAAGGTCAGCTTCATCAGTGAACTCGAAGGCCTCAAAGGCCGCCGCGCCAGAGCCAACCTGCCCGCCTGGCGGCAACGCGGCCCGTTGCTGGTGATCTGGCTGTTGCTGTTGCTGGCCAGTGCCCGCCCGCAATGGCTCGGCGAGCCCTTGCCGATTGCCGCCAGCGGCCGGGACCTGCTGGTCGCGGTGGATGTCTCTGGCTCCATGGACTACCCCGACATGCAATGGCAGGGTGAAGAGCTCAGCCGTCTGGCCCTGGTGCAGCAGATGCTCGGCGACTTTCTTGAACACCGTGAAGGCGACCGGGTCGGCCTGATCCTGTTTGGCAGCCAGGCTTATGTGCAGGCCCCCCTGACCTTCGACCGGCGAACCGTGCGGGTCTGGCTGGACGAAGCGCGGATCGGCATTGCCGGCAAGAACACCGCCATCGGTGATGCCATTGGCCTGGCCTTGAAACGCCTGCGCCAACGGCCGGCCGAAAGCCGGGTACTGATTCTGGTCACTGATGGCGCCAACAATGGCGGGCAGATCGACCCGGTGACCGCTGCCCGACTGGCGGCCGATGAGGGGGTGAAGATCTACCCGATCGGCATCGGTGCGGACCCGGACAGCACCGGCATCCAGAGCCTTTTGGGCCTCAACCCGAGCCTGGACCTCGACGAGCCGACACTCAAGCGTATCGCCGAGCTCAGCGGCGGCGAGTATTTCCGTGCCCGCGACGGCGACCAACTGGAGAACATCCGCAGCATCCTCGATGCTCTGGAGCCGGTCGCCCAGCAACCGACCCAGGCCCGCCCGGCCCTGCCGCTCTATGCCTGGCCACTGGCGCTGGCGCTGCTGCTCAGTGTGCTATGGGTGATTGTCGAGCTCTGGCCTGACAACGCACTGGAGCGCCTGCGCCAGGCCGCAGTCGAGCGACTGAACGCCCTGCGCCAGCGCCTTAAAAAGACCGGAGCCCGCAAATGAGCGCATTCTGGCCTTACTGGCTGCGCCCGCTGTGGCTGCTGGTCATCCCCTTGCTGGTCTGGTTGCTGTACAAGCTCTGGCACCGCCAGAAACGCGCCGGGCGCTGGCAACTGCTGATACCGCCCGCGTTTCACGCAGCACTGCTCAACGGCGGTAACGGCCGGGGCAGCAAACAACCCTGGGTGGTGCTGGGTCTGGCCTGGCTGCTTGCCGTACTGGCCCTGATCGGTCCCAGTTGGCAACGCATCGAACAACATGGTCAGAAGCCGGTTGATCCATTGGTGGTGGTGCTTGAGCTCACCCCGCAGATGCTCGCCACCGACACCCCGCCCAGCCGTCTGGAGCAGGCCCGGCGCAAACTGCGCGACCTGTTGCAGGCGCGCAGCGATACCCAGACCGCGGTCGTCGTGTACGCCGGCAGCGCCCACACGCTGGTGCCACTGTCTGACGACCTGGCCACCAGCTACAACCTGATCGACGCCATCAAGCCGTCGATCATGCCGGCCGCCGGGCAGCGCGCCGACCTGGCGCTGGGCAAGGCTCTGGAGCTGCTGCGCCAAGCCGACCTGGGCCAGGGCCGGGTGCTGCTGATGACCTCTGCGCTCAATGAACAGGAACGTCAGGGCATCCGCCAGCGGCTGGGCAACCAGAGCCCGTCGCTGAGCATCCTTGGCCTGGGCAGCAATGATGGCGTACCGGTGACCCAGGAGAATGGCGGTCTGTTACGCGATGAACACGGCGCGATCATGGTCGCCCGGCTCGACAGTCAGGGGCTCGCTGATTTCGCAGCACAGGTCGGGGGCAACTACCGTCAGGCGCGTCCTGGCCTTGACGATCTGCGCAGCCTGGGTCTGCTCGACAGCCCGCAGCAAATCAATCGCGATGGCCGCGTTCTGCGCCTGGACAGCCGCGCTGACCAAGGCTATTGGCTGCTCCTGCCACTGCTACTGCTGGCCGCCTGTGCGGCACGCCGGGGCTGGCTGTTCGTGCTGGCCCTGCTGTGTGTGCTGCCGCACAACGCCATGGCGTTTGAATTCCAGGACCTGTGGTTGCGCGCCGATCAACAGGGCCAGCGGCTGATGCAAAAAAAGCGCCCTGGCGAAGCAGCGCAACGCTTCACTGACCCGCGCTGGAAAGGCACGGCGCTCTACGCCGCCGGCGACTACGCCGCTGCGGCGCAACAATTTGCCGGCGGTGATACGCCCGCCGACCACTACAATCGTGGTAATGCCCTGGCCATGAGCGGTGAGCTGGAAGCGGCGCTGGATGCCTATGAGCAGGCGCTGGAGCGCCAGCCTGATTTTCCTGCCGCACAGTTCAACCTGAGCCTTGTCCAACAGGCTCTGGATCAACTGCAACCCGCTGCAACCGACGAGCCGCAGCAGCCGCCAAGCGAAGAGCAGGCGTCACCGGACGAAGCGGCTGCCAGCGCTCAGCAGTCTGACACCAGCCAGCAACAAAGCCAGGCCCAGCACAGCGAACAAGACGAGCCACCGAGCCAGACCCGCGACGCGAGTAACATGAACTCAAGCGATGCCATCGACGAAGCCGACAACACCACTCGCCCGCCCGTGGCCCTGCCCGACGAGCCGTTCGATGGCGAGCGGCGCCAGTCGCTGGAGCACTGGCTCCGGCAGATCCCCGATGATCCGGGCGAACTGCTGCGACGCAAATTCCGTTATGAGCAGCAACATCAGGAAACCAGCCGATGAGCCGCGCCCCCCTTTTGTTGTCCGGCCTTCTGCTGTGGATGACCGCACTGTGTAGCCAGGCCGCCGAACTCACCGCGCAGGTCGACCGCACCCGGCTGGTCGCCGGTGAGACGGTCGAGCTGACCCTGGAAACCAACGACGTCACCCAGTTCGGCAAACCTGACCTGAGCGTGCTGGACGAAGCCTTCGAAGTGCGTGACACCCGCCAGGTCAACAGCCTGACCACCCTGGACGGCAACAGCCAGGCCAATACCCGCTGGCTGATCACCCTGTTGCCACGCCACACCGGCAGCGTCGAGATACCACCGGTGCAACTGGGCCAATCACGCACCCAACCGGTCTTGCTGCAGGTATTGCCCGGCGATGCCCAGGAACCGGGCAGCGAGCTGGCACCGGTGTTCATCGAGGCCAGCCTCGACCAGGACAGCGTCTATGTACAGGCCCAGGCGGTGCTGACCCTGCGTATCTATCACTCGGTGTCACTGTTCGACGACAGCAGCCTGAGCCCGCTGCAACTGCCCGAAGCCCGTATCGAGAAACTCGGTGACTCACGAACCTACGAGAAACTCATCAACGGTATCCGCCACGGGGTGATCGAGACCCGCTACGCCATCTATCCGCAACAAAGCGGGCTGCTGAAGATTCCGGCGCTGGTGTTCAGCGCCACCCAGGCCCAGAGCCCCTCGGCGGCCAGCCCCGGCCAGCAACAGGCGCCTAACCCCTATGGGCCGCAACCGGGCAAGGCGCTGCAGGTCAGCTCGGCGGAAATCAGCCTCAAGGTCAAGGCTCGCCCGGAGTTGTGGCCGGCCGATAAGCCATGGCTGCCGGCCAGCAGCGTGAATCTCGAAGAAAGCTGGAACCCGGACACCACCACCGTCCAGGCCGGGGATTCGCTGACCCGGACCTTGACCCTCAAGGTCGAGGGCCTGTCGGCTTCGCAATTGCCGCCCCTGCAGATCCCCGACTTGCCGGGCGTACGCCGCTATCCGGACCAGCCACAACTGACCAATCAGCCAGGTGAGCGTGGCCTGACTGGCAGCCGCAAAGAAAGCGAAGCGCTGGTACCGGGCCGGGCCGCCAGCCTGGAACTGCCGGCGGTGGAAGTGACTTGGTGGAACACCCGCGAAGACCATATCGAACACACCAGCCTGCCGGCGCGTACCTTGCAGGTCAGCGTCAACCCTGGGCTGGCAGTCGACACCCCGGTATCCGGTGAGCACGGGCTGTCGCCATGGCTATGGATCTGGCAACTGAGCACGCTGTTTTTCGCCTGCACAACCCTGCTGGGCCTGTGGCTCTGGTGGCGGGCCCGCGGCCTGCCGGCGGTGGCGCGCGCCGCGCAGACCGGTCCCAGCCCGCGCACGGTGCTCGATGACCTCAGGCGTGCCTGCCTGGCCAACGACCCGCAAAGTACCCGCCAGGCGCTCGACGCCTGGGCCCGTCAACAGCCCGAAACCCTGGCCGACATGGCCGCGCGCTTTGTGCCGCTGTCCGATGCGCTGGACGGTCTGAACGGGGCGCTGTACAGCGAAGCCGGGCCGTTCTGGCTCGGTGAAGAGTTGTGGCGGGCGATCCGCAGCCTGCCGACGGTAGAGCCCATACAAGACAGCTCGGCAGACGCCGGGCTGCCGCCGCTGTATCCGAAATGAATTCACGGCCTTGCAGGAGCGCTGCCCGGCGGGTCCTGCGCGGTTCAATCACAAGGTAATGCAATGCGTCTGTTTCACACCTCCGACTGGCATTTGGGTCAGCACCTGCATGGTCAGGAACGCGATTTCGAGCATCAGGCTTTTCTGGGCTGGCTGTTGGCCCGACTGGCCGAGCGGCGACCCGATGTGCTGCTGATCGCTGGCGATATCTTCGATACAGTCAACCCGCCGGTCACTGCCCAGGAGCGCCTGTACGAATTCATCGTCGACGCCCATGAGCAGCAGCCACACCTGACCATCGTGATGATTGCCGGCAACCACGACTCCGGCTCGCGTATCGAACTGCCCGCGCCGTTGATGCGCCGCCTGCGTACCCACGCGCTGGGGCGGGTGCTGTGGCTCGATGACGGCAGCCTGGATGCCGAGCGCCTGTTGCTGCCATTGCCCGATGCCAGTGGCTCGGTGCGGGGCTGGTGCCTGGCGTTGCCGTTCCTGCGCCCGGCGGAAGTCACTGGCGCGCAGGCGGGCGATAACTACCTGCACGGCATTGCCCAGGTGCATCGCCTGCTGATCGACGCCGCGCAACGCAAACGCGAGCCCGGCCAGGCACTGATCGCCATCAGCCATGCGCACATGGCCGGCGGCAGTGTGTCCGAAGACTCCGAACGCAGCCTGATCATCGGCAACACCGAAGCCCTGCCAGCAGCCCTGTTCGGCCCGGAAATCACCTACGTGGCGCTTGGGCACCTGCATAAGCCACAGCAGGTCAACGGCGAGACACGCATCCGCTACAGCGGCTCGCCGATTCCGCTGTCATTCTCAGAGATTGGCTACAAGCACCAGATACTGGAAATCACCTGCGAGGGTGAACAACTGGTGAGCGTCGAACCGCTGCTGATTCCACGTGCCGTGCCCCTGCAACGCCTCGGTCCGGCGCTGCTCGACGACCTGTTGGTACAGCTCGGCGCACTGCCACAGGTCGACTTGCTTGATGAACCCCATCGCCAGCCATGGCTGGAGGTCCGGGTGCGTCTCGACCAGCCGCAGCCAGACCTGCGCAACCGTATCGAGGCGGCACTGCAAGGCAAGGCTGTACGCCTGGTACGCATCGCCGCCGAATATGCCGGGCGCAACGGCGACGCTGAAGACGCTGCCGCCAGCGAGCTGATCGACCTCGAACAGCTCACCCCCCATGAACTGTTCCGGCGGGCCTGGCAGGACAACTACGCTAATGAGGTCGACGACCAGACCCTCGATGATTTCGCCACGCTGCTGCGTGAAGTGCAGCAGGAGGCCGAACAATGAAGATTCTTGCCATCCGCCTGAAGAACCTGGCATCGCTGGCCGGCCCGTTCGAGGTCGACTTCAGCGCAGAACCGCTGGCCAGCGCCGGATTGTTCGCCATCACCGGCCCGACCGGAGCCGGCAAGAGCACCCTGCTCGACGCCCTGTGCCTGGCACTGTTCGGCGCCGTGCCACGTCTGAGCCGGGTCGGCCAGTCCAAGGTGCCGGACATCGACGGTGAGATCACCACCAGCGACCCGCGCACCCTGCTGCGCCGTGGGACCGGCAGCGGTTATGCCGAAGTGGACTTCATCGGCATTGATCAGCGCCGCTACCGTGCCCGTTGGGAGACCAATCGCGCCCGCGACAATGCCAGCAAAAAACTGCAGGCCAGCCGGCAGATCCTGACTGATCTGGACAGCGAGCAGGTGCTCAGCAATCAGAGCAAACGCGAGTTCGAGCAACTGGTCGAACACCGCCTGGGCCTGAATTTCGAGCAGTTCACCCGTGCCGTGATGCTCGCCCAGAGCGAATTCAGCGCGTTTCTCAAGGCCGACGACAAAGAACGCAGCGAACTGCTGGAAAAACTCACCAATACGGCCATTTACAGCCAATTGGGCAAGCGCGCCTGGCTCAAGGCCAGCGACGCCAAAAAAGCGCTGGAAGACCTCAACCTGCTGGCCAGCGGCGTGGCCCCCATGCCCGCCCAGGCCCGTGCCGAGCTGGATGAGCAGTTGAGCCAGGCCCAGCAGCAGCTCAAGCTCGACCAGCAGCGCCTGCGCGAGCTGGAACAGCAACAGCAGTGGTTCGGCCAGTTACAACGGCTGGGCGCAGAGACCCAGGCCACTCGTCACAGCCTGGCCTGCGCCGAGCAAGACTGGCAGGATCAAGCCGGCGAGCGAGACAAGCTCGGCCAGCTGGAGCGCCTCGCCCCGCAACGCCATCGCTTTGTCCGACGCGCCAGCCTGGATGCGCAACGGGCACCGTTGGCGCAGCACATCGCTCAGCAACAGGCCCGCCAGGGCGAACTGAGCGCCGCCCACCAGCAGTTGCAAGCCAGCCGCGACACGGCCCACACCACCCTGCTTGCAGCCCAGCAACAGGCCAGCGAGTCACGAAGCCGGCTGCAACACGCCTTCGACACCCAAAACACCCTGAGTCATCAGGCCGACGCGCTGAGCAAAGCCCGCGCCAGCCAGCAACAGCATGAACACGACTGCCAACAGGCTCAGCAGCAACTGGACAGTTTGCTCGCCCAACAGCAACACCTCGCACAACGGCTGGCCGACATCACCGCGCAGCTCGACAACAGCAGTGCCCTGGCGCCCCTGACCCAGGCCTGGAGTGCCTGGCAAGGCCGGCTCAAGTCACTGACCCTGACCGCCAATCGCTGGCGCCACGGGCAACAGGAACTGCCGGCCCTGACCCGGCGTGCCAGCGACGCCGAACAGCAACTGGCCGAACAGCGCAACGCCCTGGAACTGCTGTACCGCGAAGCCGACTGCGAAGTCTCGGCGGTGACCGAACAGCTGCAATTGCTCGGCGGCCTGCTGCAAGACAACCGCAAGCAACAGCGTGCCAGCGAAGAACTTGAGCGGCTGTGGACCAGCCACCAGCAATTGGAGCAACAACGCCAAGGCATCACTGACCAGCTGCATAAAGCCGACCAAGAGCGCGAACAACTGGCCGCCGATGGCAGTGCGGTCAACGAGCAGCTCAAAGTCGCCGAACAAACCCTCAGCGTCACCCGCGAACTGCTGGAGCGCCAGCGCCTGGTGCGCAGCGCCGGGGTCGATGCGCTACGCAACCAGTTGCAGGACGAGCAGCCGTGCCCGGTGTGCGGCAGCATCGAGCACCCCTGGCATCAGCCCGAAGCGCTGTTGCAAGGGCTGGCCGAACACGATGAAAGCGAACAGGCCGGCGCCGAAAAGGCCGTCGAAGCGCTCAAGGAACGCCGCAGTCTGCTGCGCGAGCAATACGCGGTGCTCACCTCACGCATGAAAGACCTGCTGGGTCAGCAGGATCAGTTGCAAAACCAGCAGCAAGCATTGGCGAAGCCGTTGCAGGAGCATCCTCAGGCAGCCGCCCTGCTTGCAATTAACGAGGCAGAACGCGCGGCCTGGCTGCAACGCCAACAGCAGCAGCTCACCCAGGTCATTGAGCAGGACGAGCAGCGCCAGCAGGCGCTGCTCAAGCTGCAACAGGACGCCGGCCGGCTGCAGCAACAACTGCAAGAAGCCCAGCAAGCCAGCCAGAACGCCAACGCCCAGATTGAAGAGCAGCAACGTCAACTCAATAGCGACCATGCGCGTCTTGAAGAAGAACTTGGCGCGTTGCAGCCGATACTGCCAGGCGACTGGCTTGAGGCACTGCGCAACGAGACCTCGGCCAGTGTCATGCGGCTGGAGCAGCAAGTCGTTGAACGCCTGGCGCTGCTTGAGCAGCAACAGGAACAACAGCAGGAACAGGCCGAGCGACACAAGCGCGTTGAACAGCAACAACTTGAACTCACCGCTCGCCAGCAACGTCAGGCTGAACTGCAACAACAGGTGCAAAGCCTCAGCGAACAGCAGCAGGCCAGCCAGACGCTATTGGGCGAACTGCTTGGCGGCCATGCCAGCGCCGAACAATGGCAGCAAGCGCTGGAACAGTCGATTGAACAGGCCCGCGCAGCCGAGCAACTGGCCGCCCAGGGGCTACAGGACAATCAGGCGCAGAGCATCCAGCTGGCCGCCGAACTCAAGGCCAGCGAACAACAGCAGCAGGCGTTGCAGGATGAAGCCGCCGGACTCGATGAGCAGATCAGCGCCTGGCGCAACAGCCATGCGCAACTGGACGATGCGACCCTCAATGCCTTACTGGAAGTCGACGACGCGCAGCTTGAAGAACTGCGTCAGCGCTTGCAGGCCGCCGAGAAAGCGCTGGAGCAGAACCGGGTCCTGCTGCACGAACGCGAACAGCGCCTGAGCGAACATCAGGCCCACTTTCCAGAGCTTACCGACGGCGCCGGGCTGGAACAGGCCGCACAGCAAAGCCGCGAGCAGTGCGCAGTGACCGAACAACAATGCGCTGATCTGCGTGCGCAGGTCAGCGAGGACCAGCGCCGCCAGCAAGCCAATGGTGAGTTGCAGGCGCGTATCGAGCAGGCTACCGCCGAACGCCTGCGCTGGGGCCGCCTGGCAGAATTGATTGGTTCAGCCGAAGGCGACCGTTTCCGCAAGATCGCCCAGGCTTACAACCTCGACCTGCTGGTCCATCACGCCAATGCCCAATTGCGCCAACTGGTGCGCCGCTACCGGCTCAAGCGTGGCGGCAGCCTGTTGGGCCTGCTGGTGATGGACACTGAAATGGGCGACGAACTGCGTTCGGTGCATTCACTGTCAGGCGGCGAAACCTTCCTGGTGTCGCTGGCCCTGGCGCTGGGCCTGGCCTCGATGGCCTCCAGCACCTTGCGCATTGAATCGCTGTTCATCGACGAAGGCTTCGGCAGTCTTGACCCTGAGTCACTGCAACTGGCCATGGACGCCCTCGACGGCCTGCAAGCTCAGGGGCGCAAGGTCGGGGTGATTTCCCACGTCCAGGAAATGCACGAACGCATTGCCGTGCAGATTCGTGTCCGCCGCCAGGGTAACGGCCAGAGCACCCTGGAGGTGGGCGGCTGAACAGGGTCAGGACGCGTGCTGAGGCAACGGTTGTCCGCTAGCGGCGCTGTGCACGGCCACCGGCGCCTGAGCACTGCTGACCTGACCGGCATTGATTTGCGGATTCATGCTGGTCACGGTCACCACGGCAATGAACACCACATACAGGGCAATGGCGATATACGCGCCCTGCTTGATCGAATGAAGTACGGCTGTGGCCATCGGTTTTGCTCCATCACGGGTTTCAGAACACTAGCATTACTGAAAACCGGGTCCATGAAAAAACATACCTCTATATATCAGGCATCAATGGTATTGATGCTTGCAGCCGCTGAAAGTTGAAGATTTTTTACCGGCCAAAAACACCAATCCCCGTGAGCGCAATACTCACGGGGATCGGGCAGATACAAGGGCTTTCGCGAGCAGGCTTGCCGCCGGGTCTGCGTTGCCTAGCGCACAATGGCTAGCGGTCGTCAGCTCGGGGTCGACAAACAGGCTCGCGAAAGCCTCATGAAACTCGCGTCACTGGCCGGTCTTGTGATCCAGCGCAGCATAGAAGTTGGCGCTCTGTTGCAGGTACTGCGGGGTATAGCTCTGGCTTTGGGCAACATGCAGTTTGTTTTCGGTCACCTCTGTGTTGGCGCTGGCAGGCAGAGCGGCAGTGGCAGAAATGGCGGATGCGGCGATGATCGAGAAGAGATTGAAGTTCATGATGCAAATCCTCGGAAGTGGTTTGGGTTCCGGGCCGTGAGGCCATGGATCAAACTTACTCCCGCCGATCCCCCAGAAAAAATCCTTTCTGGCACTAGCCTTTATCACTGCGATTAATAGTTCATTGTGCCGACGGCAAAAACAGCAGTGCCGACGGCGCCGGCATCTCCAGCGCCTGCACCACATCACCCAGCCGCCCGCTCTGTGGGTCCCGCTTGAGGGTCACGATCTGGTTGCTCTTCTGGTTGGCGATCAGCAAGAACCTGCCGCTGGGGTCAATGCTGAACTCCCGCGGTTCACGGCCCTGTACGGAACGGCGCTGGAGCTCCTTGAGTGCCCCGCTGGCCGGATCGATGCTGAACACCAGCAACTCGTTGGCATCGCCACGGTTGGCCACGTAGAGGAAACGGCCATCAGCAGAGGCATGCAAGCCACTGGCACCGACCGCCTGGTGCTTGCCGGGCTGCTTGAGATCAACCAGTTGAGTCTGCCGGAACCGACCATTGTGATAGTCGAACACCGCCACTTGAGCCGTCATTTCCAGGGTCAGCCAGGCGTGCTTGCCATTGTCACTGAACAACAGATGCCGTGGGCCACTGCCCTTGGGCAGGCTTACCGTGGCCGCCTTGAACGGCTGTAATGGCTGCCCGAGTTGCGCGTCGTAGTGGTAGACAAACAGCTTGTCAGCCCCCAGGTCCGCTGCCACTACGTACTTGCCATCCGGAGTCGGCAGCACCCCATGCACATGTGAAGAACTCTGGCGCTCGGCATTGACCTTGCTGGGCGGGTTGGGCCCAAGCACCTGCACCGCATCACCCAGGCGGCCAGCGCTGTCGACTGGCAAGACAGCCAGCGCCCCGCCTGGCCTGGCCTGCACCGCATAGTTGGCCACCAGCAGATAACGCTGATCAGGTGTGAGGCTTGAATGAGTCGGTTCATCGCTCTGACTGGCGACCTGATTGATCAAGCGTAGCTCGTGAGTCTGCGGGTCGACCCTGTAACTACTGACCTTGCCCAGCCTGTCCGCCTGCCCTGGACCGTTTTCATTGACCACGAACAGATAACCGGCTTCGCGCGACAGGGTCAGCCAGGACGGACTTTCACTCACCACCACTTGCCGTGGCTGGGTGTCGATCAAGCCGGTCTGACTGTTAAAGCCCATCCGGTAAAGCCCCTGGCTGTCACCCTGGGTATAGGTGCCCACCAACAGATCGAGGTCGGCGTTGTCCTGAGCATGAGCGGGCAAAACACTGAAGATGCTGGCAAGCACCAGCCAGGGCAGCAATGGGCGGGACATGACGGCCTCCGTTGAGCACTCTTGGGAATTGTTATTCGCGCTTGATTCAGGACACCGCCTTTACTGCAAAGGTTCAGCTTTCTGGCTGGCGCAGATCTTTGGCACCGCCGTCCTCTAACGCCAACGGCATGACTGCCAGGCTGGGAATCAGCGACTCTGCCCATTGCCGGTAGTCAGGTCCGAACTGGCGAATCTGGGCCAGCGGATCCAGTGAAATGCCGGCCAGCAGCAGGGCCACGATCAAATGGCCGAGTGAGAAGGGTCGGCCGGTGGGTTTAAGGCTGCGTCTGATCACTGGCAGCAACAGCAGCAGACCAATCAGAAACCAGATCAACAGACGCGGCAGCAGTTGCTGACGATCCAGGCCGACTTCCCATAGTGCCCCGACGGTCCCCAGCGACAGGCATAACGTGAACAGCCACACCGCCATGTGCACAACCAGCATCAGCGACAGGCCGCACAGGGCAAAGCCGAGCCCGGAAAGGACGTAATAGTAGGAACCGCCCAGACTGACCAGCTTCAAGCCGGCACTGAATTTGACCAGGCCGAGCACCAGCAGCCCGGCGCCGAAAAAAGTTGGCAATAGCCGAGCACGACTCAACGCGCCTTGAGTAGACATGGAAATCTCCCTGATGAATGCTTCGCTCGCTTCCGTGGAGCGGATGACTGGCAATGGCCAGCAATATGAAGGTCGTTACTCCGCAAGCGGAGCAAGAAAAGGCAAGCACATCCTTGTGTAGTGAGCGATGCGCAAGCACCGGCACCCTACCATCCCGATGCCGGCCTCTGATTCAGAGAGCCGACACGCGCCTGCGAAGTTTAGCGGCTGACGCGCTCTAAAAGACTGATCTGGATCAATCCAGATCGGCCTCGTCATCATCGTTTGCGCTGACGGCATCCATGCAGACGATCCGGTGATCCGCCTCACCGTCATTGATCACCCAGCTCTGCAGGGACTCATCGAACGCGGCGGCCTGTACCTGCGCTGCGCTGAACGACCAGACCTTGCGCGCCCGGCCGTCCATGCATTCGACTTGCAGGCCATCCTCCAGGCTGAATTCCCAGGCATGCAGACCGTCGATTTCGAGCATGGTGGTGGTTTGCAGGGCTTGCAGGAAGGAAGTAGTAGTCATGTTCAGTCAGGTACCTGGGAAAAACGCCAATGATAGGGCAAAGCTCTGCGCCTTGCCCTGCCGCGTTTCAATGAGAAAACAACGAATGCCCCACCTGCCCGGCCATTTTCTCGGGTTTGATCAGAAAGCGTGCCAGTGCCGGCAACAGCCACAAGGCGCCGAACATGTTCCACAGCAGCATGAAGGTCAGCATCAGGCCCATGTCGGCCTGGAACTTGATGGCCGAGAAGATCCAGGTGCAGACACCAATCGCCAGGCACAGACCGGTGAACAGCACCGCCTTGCCGGTGGACTTGAGCGTCTGGTAATACGCCTCCTGCAACGGCAGGCCGGCGCGCAGGAAGCTTTCCAGACGGCTGTAGATGTAAATGCCGTAATCGACACCGATGCCCACCCCGAGGGCGATCACCGGCAGCGTCGCCACCTTCACGCCGATGCCCAGCAAGGCCATCAGCGCGTTACCCAGTACCGAGGTCAGCACCAGCGGCAAGACAATGCACAGGGTCGCAGCCCAGGAGCGGAAGGTGATCATGCACATGCCTGCCACACACAGGTAGACCAGCACCAGGATCAACAGCTCGGACTCTTTGATCACCTGGTTGGTCGCGGCCTCAATCCCGGCGTTACCGGCCGCCAGCAGAAATTGCAGATCGGGGCTGTTGTGTTGCGCAGCAAACTCCTCGACCGCCTTGACCGCCCGATCCAGGGTTTCGGCCTTGTGGTCGTTGAGGAAGATCATCAGTGGCGCCAGCGAGCAGTCGGTGTTGTACAGCCCTTCGGCACGGGCGATGGAGCTGTTGAGCACATCCTTGTTACGCGACAGGGTTTCCCACTTCAGGCTGCCTTCGTTCATGCCTTTGATCACCTGGCGTGAAACGTTGACCAGGGAAACCGTCGATTGCACGCCAGGGGTGTTGTCCATTTTCCAGGCCAGCTCACTGATCGCCGACATGGTCGAATACGCCGAGCAGCCTTCAGCCTGAGTCTTGACCATCACCACCAATACATCAGAACTGGTGGAGTAATGCTCGATGATAAAGGCGTTGTCCTGGTTGTAGCGTGAGTCAGGACGCAACTCTGGAGCGCCCTGGTCAAGGTCACCGATCTTCAGGTTCTGGCTGTACCAGAGCCCGCCGCCGAAGGCCAGCAACGCCAGCACCACCGACACCGGCGCCACTTTGGGGTTGGCAAACCCCGACAGCAGGCGCCAGAACGGATGCTCGCTGACCGCGTCCTGCTTGCTGCGGGTGACCGCCCTCTTGCTGATGCCGACATAGGAAATCATCACCGGCAACAGAATCAGGTTGGTGAACACGATCACTGCCACACCGATGGACGCGCCGATGGCCAGCTCGCGGATCACGCCGATATCGATAATCAGCAGGGTAATGAAGCCCACGGCATCGGCCAGAATGGCGATCATCCCCGGCAGGAACAACTGACGGAAGGTCCGCCGTGCCGCGGTCAGGGCGTTATCGGCCTCGCTGGACTGCAAGGCAATGCCGTTGATCTTCTGTACGCCATGGGAAATGCCGATGGCAAAGATCAGGAACGGCACCAGCATCGAGTACGGATCGATGCCGAAGCCGACCACATGCATCAGGCCCAGTTGCCAGATCACCGCGATCAGCGTGGTGCAGAGCACGGCGATGGTGCTGCGCAGGCAGCGGGTGAACCAGATCAGCAGCACCAGCGTGATGACAAAGGCGATGCCGAAGAACGCCACCACCATGAACAAGCCGTCGATCAGGTCGCCGACCTTCTTGGCGAAGCCGACGATGTGCACTTTGATCTGCGGATTCTGCGCCTGGAACTTGTCGCGGATCTTTTCTTCGAGCTGATGCGAAAACTGCTGGTAATCAAGGGTCAGCAGCACGCTCTGGTCATTGGGGTCCGGATAAGCCTCCAGCAGCGGTATCTCGACGATGCTCGACCTGAAGTCGTTGGCCACCAGCCGACCGACCTGGCCAGACTTGAGCACGTTGTTGCGCAGGGTATCGAGGCTGTCCTGACCGCCATCGTAGCTCTTGGGAATCACCTCGCCGCCGGCAAAGCCTTCTTCGGTCACCTCGGTCCAGCGCACGCTGGGGCTCCACAGTGACTTCATGGCCGAGCGATCGACGCCCGGGATATAGAAGGCTTCGTCGTGAATCTGGCGCAGGGTCTCCATGTAGTCGCGCGAGAAAATGTCGCCGTCCAGCGACTCGACCGAGATGCGCACGCTATTGCCCAGATTGCCCAGGTCATTGCGGTGCGTAAGCATGTTCTGGATGAAGGGGTGCTGCAGCGGAATCATCTTCTCGAAGCTGGTCGAAGGTCGCACCTGCAAAGCCTGCCAGACCAGCACCAGGGTGGTCAGCAGACAGAGAATGATCACTGTGGGGCGATTGTTGAAGATCAACCGTTCAAGAAAGGTCGCTTGCTCGTCGGCGGGCGTGGCGCGCTGCTGAAGATCGTTCATGCATGGAGTCCTTGTGCTTATCGCTGACTGAGCGCTGCGCCATTGGCCGAGCCAAGACGTACACCGCCCTGCCCGACCAGAATCAGTTCACCGCGGGCATTGCCGGTCACCCCGGACAGGGCGATATGGTCGGCGCGGTTGAAAACCTTGAAGCTCTGCCCGTCATCACTGCTGCGCAATACGCTGCCGGCATTGCCGACCAGCACCAGCGTGCCGTCACTGAGCAGGCTGGCGCCAGCCAGGGTGGCCTGCAGCGGCCCCCGCTCGCCGGGCAGTTCGATGTGGGTCCAGGTGTCGCCAAAGTCAGTGGAGCGCAGCAAATTGCCGCGCAATCCGTAGGCCAGCAGCGTCTGCGCCTGGGAGGTGCCGATGACCCCGAACAGCGAGCCATGATAGGGGCTTTCGAGTTTTTCCCAGCTCAGGCCGACATCGCGGGAACGGAACATGCCGCCGGCTTCACCGACGATGAACAGCCCGCCTTGCGCCACATGGGCGATGGCATTGAGGTGATACTGGTCCTGGTTGTCCAGCCGCTCGCTGACGTCCTGCCAGTGCTGACCGCCATCGGTGGTGGTCAACAGGGCACCGTAGGCGCCGATGGCAAAGCCGGTGCTCTGGTCCTGGAACCAGACATCCAGCAGCGGCGCTTCGCGGGTCAGGTCTTCGAACTGTTTGGTCCAGCTCTGGCCGCCGTCGCTGCTGGCCAGAATCTGGGCATCGTGGCCGACGGCCCAGCCGTGCTGCGCGTCGACAAAATAGACGGCGGTGAGCAACTGGCGGGTCGGCACTTTGGCCTGTTGCCAGTTATGGCCCTGGTCGTCGGAGTACAGGATATGGCCGTGGTCGCCCACCGCGACCAGACGCTGACCGGCATGCACGACGTCCAGTAACAGGCTGGTCGCGGCCTTGGGCGATTCGATGGCGTAGCTGTCTGCTGCGGTTGCTGCGACGGCGGAACTGACTGCTGTGAGGCCCAATAAGGCGGCCAGGCAGACAATGGACAGATGCATGCGTCTCTCCCGGTTTTATTGTTGTGCGAGATGGCTGGATAAACCGGCCCTGCGCTTTTTTGGAGGCGGGGCCATGCTAGGCAGTAAAGCCTGTGCCTGACAATTGTCGTGACGTTATGTTTTGTTAAGCGCTAATGGCATTGAGGCAGTCTAGGCGATGATCTGGAGAGCATGGGTCGCGGCTTTAGCCGCGAAAAGGGCGTGATCTGCGGACCGATGGAAAATCCTTTTGCGCGGTGTCTGGACTGCAGGTTTCGCCCTGCCGGGCGAACGTCCCTCCGAACGGCGCCCAAGCCGCGATTTGCGTTGTCTGTGCCATCTCGGCTCGAAGATCAAGATCAAGATCAAGATCAACAGCGGCTGCGCACCTTCTTAATCAATCACCACATGCGGCAAAAACCGGCTGCTGTCTTTGGTAATCAGGCTGTCGTCTTCGCGGATGCCGATCCCGGAGGCCAGGTCGCCGATGACCCAGGAACCGATCAGGGTGTAGCTGTCGCCGAAACGCGGCAGCGGCGAGTATTGCTGGAGGATGTACGGGCCGTCGGTGTAGGGGCCGTCTTCGGCAATGGTTTCGTCGCCCGGGGTGCGGATTTCAATGTTGGCGCCTTCGCGGGAAAAGAAAGGCTTGCGCACCCAGCCTTTGGGTACCGGGCTAGCGGGGTGTTGGTCGACGAACGATGGCAGCAGGTTGGGATGGCCTTCGTTGAACTGCCAGAGCAGCGGCAGGATGCCTTTGTTGCTGAGGATGGCTTTCCAGGCAGGTTCGACGAAGCGGGTGCCACTGGCGGCGATGTGCGCACCGAACGGCTCGTGGAAGATGTGCTCCCAGGCATGCAGTTTGAATAACCGTTCGATGCGGTTGCCGTGCAGGTCGACGAAACGGCCCTGTTGATCAAGGCCGATGTCCTCAATGTCGATATGCCGGGTCTCGATGCCTGCGTGAGCCGCCATGCGGCGCATGAATTCAGTGGTGCCGCGGTCTTCGGCCGAGCCGGACATGGCCGAAAAATAGAACGGCGCCGGTCCCCGGAACGGCTCGAAGGCCTTGATCAGGTCTTCGGCAATCGCGTTGAACTGGGTTGCCCTGGCCGGCAGCACGCCGCGTTCAATCTGCTCTTCCAGCCACAGCAATTGAAACGCCGCCGCTTCCATCAGGCTGGTGGGGGTGTCGGCATTGATTTCATACATCTTCGCCGGCCCGTCGCCGTGGTAAGCGAAGTCGAAGCGAGCATACAGGTGCGCATGCCGCTGCTGCCAGGAGTCGCGGATCAGGTCGAAGTACGCTTGCGGGATTGCCAGTTGGCTGAGCAATGCCTCGTCATCGACCACCCGCGCCACCACATCCAGGCACATCTGGTGCAGCTCCTGGGTCGGTGCTTCAAGATCGCGGGTGACCTGCCGCTCGTTGAACTGGTAGTAGTGCCGCTCGTCCCAATAGCGCTCACCGTCGATGGTGTGAAAGTCGAAACCTTCACGTTCGGCAGTGGCGCGCCAGGCTGGGCGCTCTTCGATGCTGATCCGTTTCATCCAACAGATTCCTTAACCGCCGAAGCTGGAGCGGCTGCTGCTCTTGCCACTCCAGCCGCTGCGCGCACTGGCCTGGCTGCCGAAACCGCCACGCGACACAGTGGACGACACCGACGAGCCACTGCCAAGGCTGCGGCCCAGCGTGCTTTTACTGTAGGTCTTGTCGGTGCTGTAACGGGCTTGGGTCGAGCGGCTGAAGGTCTTGCCGCGGTCGATATGGGTATAGAGCGAAGAGTTGTAGTAACCGCCGCGATCATCGCGACCCATGTAAACCGGCTGCGCGTAATAGCGGCCACTGTTGCCGAAGCCGTTGCTGAGCAGGTTGCCAATCAGCAACCCGGTAAGGAAGTTGCTGGTCGCGCCGGGGTTGGACTGGATGATCTGCTGGTTGGTCTGGTCCAGCACCTCTTTGGGCACGTTGCCGGCGAACGACAGCTCGAAACCGCCGAGTTTTGGCGAGTATTTGCCGTCGCTGCCAACCTGGCAGTAGTCCGGCACAAAATCCGCTTCGCAGGAGGCCTGGTCGTCGTAGGTCGGGGCAATGCGCCGGTGATCGGTCAACGCCTCCATGAACGAGTTGGAACAGACCTCGATCGGCACCTTGGCGTCGGTGCATTCCTGCACGGTCTTGAAGGTGGTCTTGGTGGTGAAGTTCGGCTCATCATCCGATGACCCGCAGGCACTCAGGGCCAGCGGCAAGGTACTGACCAGCACGAGCTTGACTGAACTGCGTCTCATGATCGCTCCCCCGGCTCAGTTCGACGGTGTCATGCAGGCCGCGTTGAGCATGCCGACACTGACCGCGACACTGGCGGCGTAGATGGCCGCGGCCATCTCGCCCTTGGCAATGCGTGCCGACAGGCCCTTGAGCACCAGGCTGGTGGCACCGAACGCCAGCAACTGGACCACTGCCGCAATCAACGCCCAGACCACCACGTCCAGAATATTGATGCTGTAGGCGATGACGTTACTGGCGGGCAAGGCGAAACCGATCAACGAACCGCCCAAGGCCAGGGCCGCTGCGCTGTTGTTGTCGCGGATCAGGACAAACTCTTTGTGCGGGGTCACCCGGCTGTAGATGAACTGGAACACCGCGAACAGTAGAGCGGCGACCAGAATATAGAGAATGAAGCCGAACACCGCCTGGGCATCGAGCGACATACGCAACGCGTCGAGCATGAAGATTTCCTTTTCTTTTATAGAACGTTGATGTCTGTAGAAAGCAGCGTCACACCGACCGCCGTTGTAAGGGTAATGTTCCCTTGCTCGTCTTCTTCCACCGAGAACAGCAAAAACTCACGGCGGTCGATCAGGCCGGTTTCCCGCGCATAGAGCATGCTCAGGTGTTTGACGCGGTAGGCAGTGTCAGGACTGACGACGTTCTCGTCCATAGGCGTGAGTTCGGTCTGACCGGTCTCGGTGCCCCATTGGCGCTCGAACACTTCGCCTTCATGCTCATAGGTCGGCAGGCCGATTTTCGAATCCGGCCCGGTCAGGCGCAGCAATTCGTCACGGCTGTTGATCGGCGTCGCGCTGTAATAGCCGAACAGCACGATATCCTGAATGTCCTCAGGCAACGGCCCGTTGCTGAGGATCTGCAGAAAGTAGTCTTCATCGTCGAGATAGAAGCGGCGCAGCACCATGGCCTGGCCCAGATCGATCTCCCCCACCGCCCAGACCTTTTCATCGCCCGGCAGCACAACATAGCTGTGGCCATCGAGCAGCAGTTTCAGGGAAGAGTCCAGACACAACATGCCACCGCTGCGCAGCCCCAGCGGACTGGAGGCACTGGCAGCCGTGTTTTTCGGCAGGGGCGCTTCCAGGCCCATGACTCGCTTGAACCAGCTCATAATGCGTTTCCTTGAAGCCGAGTGGATGCAATGTAGAAAATTTCACCGCCCTCGATACGCAGATCGTTGGCGGGGTTGAGTTCGAAATGGCTGCCCTGCGGCGCCCGATAACCGATCAGGGTGGCGTTGAATTCCTGGCGCAGGCGGATATAAAGCTCGCCGCAGGTGATGCTGAAACCGGGCGACAACACATGACGGAACTGGGTTGCGCCTTCACCGATGCACAGCAGTTCGTTGATTACGGTGCTCGAACCCGGATCCTGGGCCGAACGCACCAGCATCTCGATGGCCATGTTGGAGGTGCATTCCAGTTCCGGGGCATAGCTTCTGGCCAGGGCGGCGCGTTCAGAGTTGTCAAAATGGGCAACCACATGACCGGCAGGCTCGAGTTTTTTCAGGGTCAGGACAATCGCCAGGGTCAGGCTGTCGGAGCGGGTGTGCACCAGAATCCGTTCAGCGCCACGAACCCCGGCGCGTAACAGCACCGCCGGCGAATCGAGCGAATCGCCCTTGATGAATGAGGCATGGCCTGGCATCGGATTTTCAGTGATCAGCGAATCGCAGATCACCAGCCCACCGCTACGGGTGCGGCAGTCCTGGCTGAGCAGTTCGACAATCCGCTCGCTGGCATCACCGTCCCAGCCGACCAGCACGGTATGGCCGCTTAGTGCTGAACAATCGCCCTGCCCTTTCATGTTGCGTCTCCAGATATCGCCAACCGACGTCGATGCCTTGCCAATCACTGTGGTCAGTAACGCAATCCCGCCGAGCATGATCCAGGTACTGGTAATCAGCTTGCCGGCAGCAGACTTGGGTGACAGGTCGCCGTAGCCCACGGTGGTGGCCGTGGTCAGGTAAAAATAGGTGAAATCCAGCCCGCTCAGCAGATGCTCTTCAGCGGCCAGGGCCAGCAACAGGTAAGACAGCAAGTAGTGACCGAGCAAAAACATGCCGATTCCGGCCCAGCCGAAACGCTCGAAAAAAGCAGACACATGACGCCTGAGCAACAGCAACACCATCATTGGCGCAATCCATTTATCAGAACCCGGTATGTTTCAGCGGCTCGGTCGCCACCATCGCCCTTACTCAGACCTTGCCTTGCCCGGCATGCAGCAGCCTGGCTGCGAAGATTCCTGCCAGCGCACCGCCGATATGTGACTCGAACGATACCCCCGGTGACGGCAGAAAACCCAGCACCAGACCGCTATAACCGGCCAGAGCGATCAACGCCACCAGCAGGCTGGCGAAGCTGCGTTGATACCAGACCCTGGCCAGCAGATAGGTCCACAGGCCGAAAATCAGGCCACTGGCGCCAACGTGCAGGCTGGTACGGCCAAACACCCAGACCAGACCGCCGCCAAACAGGCAGACCAGTATCACCACCCAGGCATAGCGCTTGACACCCTCGGTCGCCACCAGCCAACTGAGCACCAGAAACGGCAGCAGATTGCTGAGCAGGTGGGCGAAGGATCCATGCAGCAGTGGCGCCAGCGCAATGCCCTGCAAGCCTGAAAGATGACGCGGCAGGATACCGTGGCCCACCAGGCTATAGCCACTGGCCGCGTTGTAGATCTGTACAGCGAGCATCAGTGCCGCCAGACCGAGAATAACGCGAAGTCGGGTCGAGAATGCCAAGCGGTCTTCCTTGTCTATGGCGTTGCGGCTTGATAAGCGTTCGCCCGCCGCGCTGTCGCGCAGCAGACACAGAACCCGGTAGGAGCAGCTTCAGCTGCGAAGCCTGCGCAACTGAAGCCGGTACTGTTAGCTGCCGCCTGTTACTGAGGTGTCTGGCGAGCCTTCAAACGCGCCAGTACATCGTCGGCACCGCTGCTGCTGGCGCCGATGCCGGCTTCCTGCAGACGGCGCTCCAGATCACCGCCATTGGACTGGCTGGCCAGTTCTTCGGCGGCTTCAAGCTTGGCGTCCTGCTCGTCCTGGCGTTGCTTGAGACGGGCCAGCGAACCGACGGCGGTCTCGACCGCGCCATTGGCACCACCGGTGGCATTGGCGGTGGCGACACGGGCACGCTGCACGGTTTCCCGGGCCTTGGCCATCTCGACCTGCTGCTTGAGGCCGCGAATCCGCGCCTCAGACTTGACCACCTGCTCTTGCAGCAGCGCAGCCTGCTTGCCGAACTGGTCGGCCAGGGCTTTTTCCTGATCACGCTGGGCCTCGATCTCGGCGATCTTCGCCGCGCACTCGACGGCCAGGCTTTCTTCGCCCTTGTTGAGGGCTTGCAGGGCACGGTTTTCCCAATTGGCGATATTGGTGCCATGTTCTTCAAGGCGCTGCGCAGAAAGCTTGTGCTTGGCCTTGATACCGATCAGACCTTCACGGGCCTTGGCCAGTGCGTTGTCAGCGTCGCGGATTTCCTGGTCGAGAATCCGCAGGGCGTTGGCGTCGATGATTGCCTCACCGGCTTCTGATGCGCCACCGCGCACGGCAGTGACCAGTTTTTTCCAGATGCTTGTCGTCATGAGTGTTCTCCTGCCAAAACCGCTATTCAGTCGATGAAGTGATCTTCGAAAGCTTCTGCCGCACGAATCACGTTGTCGGCCAGCGTCAGCACTTCCTGGACGATCACAGTCAGGCTGGAAGCGGCACTCAATGCACCGAACAGGCAGTAGACTTCCTGGCCGTCGGCCAGACGCTCGATACCCACCGCCGACAGCGGGAACAGGTCACGGCTGCGCAGCACGATGTCGTTGAAGGCTGCGGTGTCCTTGACCCGGCTGACTTCGATCAGGGTGGTATCGGCGAGGATCTGCTCGCCAACCACGGCCAGATAGACCGGCAGGTCGCCGAACTCCTTGAGGATCAGACGGATACCGGTTTCGGCACCGTCGGTGAGGGACAGGTCGATCTGCCCCAGGCTGACGAGCTCAAGCTCGGCCAGCGATTGATGCAACGAGCTGATGGTCCAGTGGGTGTTCCCGGTCATGAAATCCTCCAGATTGATTCGTTTACCGAGGTAGGGCTGTCGCAAAGCTTTTTCGATACCGCGCAGGGCATCGACGTTTTCAGGACGGATCCAGAACTCACGTTTGACCAGACCCGCGTCCTTGAGGCGTTGGCGCATTTCGCGCATGTAGTCGGTCGAGCTTTTCAAGCTCTTGCCCTGTTCAGCAGTGGTTGCGCCCCCGGTCTTGCGAGGCATAGGCACGGCTCCCTGGATTGGTTGTGGCAATGGAGGTGAACGCTATCAGATACCCAGGCCGAACAAAAGCCTCACATGTGAGGATTTTTGTAGAATGTTTCATCGTGCTTATTCGGCCACTGACAAACGCAGCCACGTCAGTTAGAAGCACCATACCTGCGATAAAAAAGGGCGCTATCGACCATGGCCGATAGCGCCCCTTCTCCAGCGAGAACCCTGCTTAAGCCAGGCTCTTGCTCACCACCTCAAAGACATCAGCCGACAACTCACCGCTGCTGCGGATACGCTCAAGCTCGGCCTTCATCAGCGCCTGACGGGCGCTGTCGTACTTGCGCCAGCGGGTCAGCGGCGCCAGCTGCCGCGAGGCGATCTGCGGGTTGAAGCCGTTGAGTTCGATGACGATGTCGGCCAGGAAGCGGTAGCCCGAACCATCGGCGGCATGGAAGTTGATCAGGTTCTGGCCGGCGAAAGCACCGATCAGGGCACGGACCTTGTTCGGGTTCTTGATGTTGAATGCCTTGTGCTGCATCAACTCGCGGACCCGTGCCAGGCCACCCGGCAAGGTGCTGCCTGCCTGAACACTGAACCACTGGTCCATGACCAGCGGGTTGTCCTTGAAGTGTTCGGCGAATACCGCCAGTGCCTGGGCGCGCTCCTGCTCGAACGGCGAGTTGACCAGCACCGCCAGCGCGGTCAGGCGCTCGGTCATGTTGTCGCTGCTGTCGAACTGGTCGATGGCCGCCGCCAGCACTTCAGGCTTGCCGCTGAGCATCAGGTACGACAGGGCAATGTTCTGCAGCGCACGGCGGGCAAAGTGCTCTGCCTCGGCGATGTAGGCGGTGTTGCGCGACACTTCGCGGTTGGCCTGGTAACGCGCCCAGAGACTGTCGAACAGGTTGTCGGCGATGGCTTTACGGGCAAACTCGCGAGCGGCATGAATGGCATCGACGTCGGCGACCTGGCTGATTTCGGTGAGGTACGCCTCACCCGGCAGCGACAGCATCTCGGCAACCATCGCCTGATCCAGGGTCTCGTCAGCCAGTACCGTGCCCAGTGCAGTCAGCAGCCGCTGATCGAGTACCAGTGGCTGGCCGGCCTGATGCTGGCCGATCAACTCTTGCAACACCTGCACCGCCAGTTGCTGGCCCGCTTCCCAACGGTTGAAGCCATCGCTGTCGTGCTGCATCAGGAACATCAACTGGTCGCGGCTGTACGGGAAGCTCATCTTGACCGGGGCCGAGAAACCGCGCAGCAGCGATGGCAACGGCTTGGCAGGCACGTCAACGAAGCTGAACGTCTGCTCGGCCTCGGTCACCGAAATGACCCGGCTGGTGCCTTGTGCGGCGGCTTCGCCACTCAGGCGCAGGGCGATTTCGTTGCCCTGCTCATCGAGCAGGCCCAACGCCACGGGAATCACGAACGGCAGTTTTTCCTGCTTGTCCGGGGTGATCGGGCAGCTCTGCCGGAAGGTCAGGCTGTAGGTGCCGGCAGCGCTGTCATAGGCTTCGCTGACGTCCAGGCGCGGGGTACCGGCCTGGCTGTACCAGCGTTTGAACTGGGTCAGGTCGACGCCGTTGGCATCTTCCATGGCCTTGATGAAGTCGTCACAGGTCACCGCCTGACCGTCATGGCGGTCGAAGTACAGGTCACTGCCTTTACGGAAGCCCTCGGCACCCAGCAGGGTATGGAGCATGCCGACCACTTCCGAGCCCTTCTCGTATACGGTCAGGGTGTAGAAGTTGGAGATCTCGATAAAGCTGTCCGGGCGCACCGGGTGCGACATGGGGCCTGCATCTTCGGCAAACTGGTGAGTACGCAGGTAGGCGACGTCCTGGATGCGCTTGACCGTGGCGGAGTTCATGTCGGCCGAGAAACCGGCGTCGCGAAACACCGTGAAGCCTTCCTTGAGCGAGAGCTGGAACCAGTCGCGGCAGGTCACGCGGTTGCCCGACCAGTTATGGAAGTATTCGTGGGCCACGATCGCCTCGACCCGCTGGTGCGCGGCATCGGTGGCGGTTTCAGCGCGAGCCAGCACGGCGCTGGAGTTGAAGATATTGAGGCCCTTGTTCTCCATGGCGCCCATGTTGAAGTCGTTGACCGCAACGATCATGAAGATGTCCAGATCGTACTCGCGGCCATAGACCTCTTCGTCCCAGCGCATGGACTTCTTCAGGCTGTCCATGGCGTGCTGGCATTTGTCGACGTTTTCCGGTTCGACATAAATGCGCAGGGTGACTTCACGCTGGCTGCGGGTGGTGAAGGTGTCTTCAATGCACCACAGGTCACCGGCCACCAGGGCGAACAGGTAGGCCGGTTTCTTGAACGGGTCTTCCCAGGTTGCCCAATGGCGATCGCCGTCCTGGCCGCTGGCAATCGGGTTGCCGTTGGACAGCAGGACCGGATAGCGCTGCTTGTCGCCGCTGACCGTAGTGGTGAAGCTGCTCATCACATCCGGGCGGTCGAGGTAATAGGTGATCTTGCGAAACCCCTCGGCCTCGCACTGGGTGCAGAACATGCCGCTGGACTTGTACAGGCCTTCCAGTGCGGTGTTGGTTTCCGGGTGGATGCGCACCGTGCTGTCGACCGTGAAGCTGGCGCTGGACGGCTGCAGGGTCAGGTGGCTGTCGGTGAGTTGGTAATCGGCCGGTTGCAGCTCGCGGTCATCGAGTTGCAGCGACACCAGCTCCAGTTGCTGGCCATCGAGCACCAATGCCGGCAAGCCAGCGCCGCGCTCGGGGTTGCGGCGCATCACCAGTTGCGCATGCACCAGGGTGTGGTCTTCGAACAGCTCGAAAGTCAGGTGCGTCTCGTCGATGAGATACTCGGGCGCCTGATAGTCCTTGAGGTAGATCACTTGCGGTTGTTCAGTGCGCATGCGCGAATCCTTTTTACTGGAGCACGGCCAGTTGATAGGCCGTGTACTTGCGGATATTGATGACGCCGGTGTCGAAAATCAGGTACTGGCCCTTGATACCCAGCAGCGTGCCTTCGGCGATCGGGTTCTTGTCCAGGTTGAAGCTGACGATCTTGGTCGGGTAGGCCTCGACCGGGTAGCGAAACTCCAGCGGTTCGACATCGTGCAGCATCTGGATGGCCTGCAGGCCGAAGCGTTCCTGCAACCCCGCCAGCCCCTCGGCGCACTTGTCGAACAGTTCGTCGCGGATCGCGACAAGGTCCACCGGCAGCGCCTCACCCTTGAGCAGTTCGCGCCAGTTGGTGCGGTCGGCAACGTGGCTGCGCAGCAGGTCTTCGACAAAGCCCGATTGCTGCCGGGTGGCGACGCGCAGGATCGGCAGCGCCTGGCTGGCGCCCTGGTCGAGCCAGCGGGTCGGCAGCTGAGTGGCGCGGGTAATCCCGACCTTGACCCCTGAGGAGTTGGCCAGATAGACAATGTGATCGGTCATACAGAACTGCTCGCCCCATGAAGGCTCGCGGCAGGTGCCCTCATGGTGATGGCACTTTTCCGGGCTCATGATGCATACGTCGCACTGCGCCAGCTTCTGCATGCACGGGTAGCAGTAACCCTGGCTGTAGCTGGTTTTGGTCTTGCGCCCGCAATGGCTGCAGTGAATCGCGCCCAGGTATTCCAGACGCAGGCTCTGGCCAATCAGCGGATTGACGGCAATCTCGCTGTCGCCCAGCCGAAAGGCATATTGCACAAACGGCGCGTCAGCCTGACGCACCGCCATCTTGTTGACGGAACCGCGACCCAATTCAATCAATGGATGGCATCCGACTTGAACAGGATGTTGGGCACAGGTGCCGACTTCGACGCGCATTCTTGCGGGCCCATGTAGCCGGTGCGCTGCTCTTCGGGCAGGTTTTGCGCTTCCCAGGCGATCAGCGCCTGCAGCGACAGCTCGCGCTGTTCCTGGGTCAGTTTGCGGCCATCGGACCATTTGCCGATTTCGACAGCCAGCTTGAGGCTCTCGTAGATATCGGGGGTGATGTTTTCAATCATTTCCATAAAAGAGGACATGGCGTACTCCAGAAGACAGCCGGGAAGTTTAGGCTTTTCGGCGCGCGATCGCACCCCCTGCGAGTCCCGTGACACAACCGATGATCAAGCCGCCGACATGTGCACCGTTGGCGATCTCGCCAAAGCCAAGCACACTCACCAGCCCCGACAGGCATAGCAGCAGCCAGACCAGCATCATCACCAGCACGCCCCGCGGCAGACGGTAGATCGGGTTGGGCGCCAGCCACTGGAACAGCCAGCAGTGCCCCAGCAGACCATAGAGCACGCCCGACAGGCCGCCGAATAAAGTCGGGCCACCGAAATAATACTGCACAGCGTTGGAGAACGCGGCGAACACCAGGGTCAGCAACAGCAATTGCCAGCCGCCCTGGCGCAGTTCGATGCGCCGCCCCAGTTCCCAGTACCACAGGCTGTTCATGGCCAGGTGCAGGACACCGAAGTGGATCAGCATCGGTGAGACGATCCGCCACCACTGCCCGGCGGCCAGGCTGTCGGCCAACGGCACGAACATGGCGTACTCGCCCTGCACCCGGAAGTCGAGAAAGGTCAGCCAGCGCACCGCGTCCAGGTTTTCACCGAGCATGGTCAGGCCCGCCACCACCAGGGTCGCGAGCAACACCAACACGGTGAACGGCACCTGCCTTGCCTGTTGGGCAAGACCGGGACGAGCCAGCGCTGCACCCTGACTGTCCGGCGGCGGCTGATAGGCGTCATTGCCCTCGGGGAAACGCTCGTACAGCTCGCGAACCTCGTCGACCAATTGCGGGTTACCCGGCACCCACAGCACCTGCTCGCCAGCCTCCTCGGCCACCCGGTGCGGCACATTCAGGCGCCGCAGCAGGCTGACAAAACCACTCAGGTCGGTGGACAGCGGCAGGCGCAAAACAGCGACAGGGCTCATGACTTCAACTCCGGGCGGTGCACATCGACCCAGACGAATTTTTCCGGGTCGATTGAAGTTTCCTGGTCCAGCCGATAGGCCACCAGCTTGCCGTACAGCACGGCGCTGTAATCCAGACAGGCCAGATTGGGCCGGATCGGCGCCGGCACACCGCTGCGCCAGTAGTGACCGACAAACAGCAGCGGCTCGTCGCTGCCATAGCGCAGCAAAGCATTTTTGTCAGTGGTTGACAGTGGCGTCTTGGCCACCCCTTCGGGCAGCGCATCGGGCTGGAAGACCACATCACCATAGGTCTGCGGGTCATCCTCCCAGAACTTGGTACGGAAGAACTCGCGGGTCAGGCCATCGCCGCCGGTGAGGGTCAGGCCATGCGGCAGACGCATGTCGGTGCCGCGCAGCAAGCGGTTGAAAACGTTGCTGGCAAAGCTGCCAGGCGTGGCGCTGGCCTGGATGAACTGTTGGTTGATCAACCCGTTGCCATGCAGGCCACGCAGCGGCTCGATCAGGTTAGGGTCCCAGCAGGCATGCACGGCGCGAAAGCGTCCGGCATCAATGAACAACGGCAACTCATAAAGCCAGTCGATGAACTCGCGCCACTCGTCCGGATACTGCTCGAACTGGGCCAGGGTTTCAGCGATGAGCCGCTCGTGACGCGGGGTGTGCTCACGGACGAACTTCTGGCCGGTGTGGGCCGGCGCTGGCGTCACCCAGCCCAGCACGTTGAATTCGTGGTTTCCCATGATGCACAGCGCCTGACCGGCCTGGACCATGTCGCGCACGATATGCAGCGCTTCGCGAATCCGTGGGCCGCGGTCGACGATATCGCCCAGAAACAATGCCATACGCCGTGGATGACGCCATACGCCGGCCTCGCGGCGATAGCCCATCTGCTCCAGCAGCGCCTCAAGGGTCTGGGCGCACCCGTGCACGTCACCGATCAGATCAAAGCCACGCGCCGGATCGATCATCAGTCGTCTCCTCGCCCACCGAGGCGGCTGCCCCAGCCGAGCTTGGTCCGGCAGACTTCGTAGTAGTTGTGATCCAGCGGGTGAATCAGGCGCAGCTTCTTGGGCTTTTTGCGCACCGTGATGGTGTCGCCCGGCGCGCAAGTGAAATGGTTTTGCCCGTCACAGGACACCTGCGGGTAGATGGTCATGTCTTTGGCCACAACGATCTTCAGCTCGCTGTTGCCATCGACCACGATGGGCCGCCCGGACAGGGTGTGCGGGTACATCGGCACAATGACAATGGCGTCGAGTTTGGGGTGCATGATCGGGCCGCCGGCCGACAGCGCGTAAGCGGTAGAGCCGGTCGGGGTCGCGACGATCAGGCCGTCGGCCTTCTGGCTGCAGACGAACTGGCCATCGATGTAGATTTCAAACTCGATCATCCGGGTTGATTTGCCGGGGTGCAGCACGACATCGTTAAGCGCATCGCCCTGACCGATGCTTTCGCCGTGACGACGCGCTTCGGCTTCGAGCAGAAAACGGTTTTCGACCAGATAGTGACCGTCGAGGACTTCTGCGACTTTCAATTCCAGTTCGTCGGGGCGGATATCGGTGAGAAAGCCCAGGTTGCCGCGGTTGATGCCCAATACCGGGACATTGTGGCGGGCCAAGGCGCGGGCGGCGCCGAGCAGGCTGCCGTCGCCACCGACGACAATGACCAGGTCGCAGACTTCGCCGAGCATTTTGCGTGAGGACGTTTGCAGGCCATGACCGGGCAGCACCTCGGCGATGGTGTCTTCGAGAATGACGTGCAGGTGGCGGTCCAACAGGAACCTCTTGAGCCGGCGCACCGTTTCCAGCACCTGGGCGCTGCCCAGACGGCCGATGATGCCGATATTACGAAAGTGCTCCATGAGGCTCCTGCTAAGTCTGCGAAACGGCGTTATGAGCGCGATTATGGCGAAACGCCCGGCGGGCGGCAAACCGGGGGTGGGTCGGGTGCTGTTCCGGGCATTGCCTGGCGTCCGAAAGCCCGCCTTCGATCTACCTTGCAAGACCTGCCGGGTGGCGATCCGCTTTAGCCGTGAAGGCCATCCAACACTAACCTGATTAATCAGTGGCCTTTTTCTGATGCCTTACCTTGTCACTGCGCCAGCGCTATTCTTGCTGCATGACACCTTTCCCTTCTCTCTGCGGTCTGCCCCGCCAGTTACGCCATCCCGAGGTGCGTGATCTGGCCTGGGTGCTGCTTGCTCCGCCGATGCTGGCCGAGGCGCCTTGGGTGCAGCGTCATCCGCTCAGCGGCAGCGATTGGGTGGCGGCCCCCGAACAGTTGCGTGACTGGCTGCTGGCCCTCGATCACCACCCGGCTTCGCTGGTCCAGTGGCTGGAGCAGGCGTCGACGCGCCGGCTGGGGCGTTACTACGAGCGACTCTGGCAATACGCAGTGCTGCAGGCTCCGGGTGTCGAGTTGCTGGCGGCCAATCTGCCGGTGCGCCAGCAGGGCCAGACCTTGGGCGAGCTGGACATGCTGCTGCGTGACCGCGACGGGGTGCATCATGTCGAGTTGGCGATCAAGTTGTATCTGGGCCCGCAAGACGGTAACGGCCGTGACCCGGCGCAGTGGCTGGGGCCCAGTGCCCATGACCGGCTGGACCGCAAGCTGCGCCATGTAAGCCTGCATCAATTGCCGATGTCGTCACGCCCGGAGGGCCGCGCAACCCTGGCCGGGCTGGGAGTCGAGGCGTTCAGTGCCGAGCTGTGGCTGGGTGGCTATCTGCTGTACCCTTGGCCCGGCCATGCCCAGCCGCCCGACGGCGCCCATGACCAGCATCTCAAAGGGCTTTGGCTCCATCAGCGCGACTGGCCAGCCTTTGTCGCCGCCAGCCGCCCCGGCCGCTGGCAACCGCTGCCCCGCCACGCCTGGCTGGCGCCGGCACGTTATCAGAACGCCTGGAGCGAGACGCAATTGCAAGACTGGCTGGCACAGCTTGAGCCACTGGCCCCGGCGCAATTGCTGGTGCGCCTGGAGCCAGACGCCGAGGGCGGCTGGCAGGAAGCCGAGCGGCTGTTTCTGGTGGCCGATGCCTGGCCTGATCTGCCCGACACCGGCCGCTGACCCGCCGCCTTTATTTGGTACGTGGCAGCAGGATGGTCAGAAAGCCCAGCAACGGCAGGAATGAACACAGGTGGTAGACATAGGCGATGCCGTGGCTGTCGGCCAGGTAACCCAAGGTCCCGGCGCCGATGCCGCTCAAGCCGAACATCAGACCGAAGAACACCCCGGCGATCATGCCTACGTTGCCTGGCACCAGTTCCTGGGCGTAAACCACAATGGCCGAGAACGCCGAGGCCAGGATAAAGCCGATGATCACGCTCAGCACCGTGGTCCAGAACAGATCCGCATACGGCAGCGCCAGGGTGAACGGTGCCGCGCCCAGAATCGAAAACCATATCACCGCCTTGCGGCCGATGCGGTCACCAATCGGTCCGCCGAAGAAGGTGCCCGCCGCCACCGCGCCGAGGAACAGGAACAGGTGCAGTTGCGAACTGGCCACCGACAGGTCGAATTTTTCGATCAAGTAGAAGGTGTAGTAGCTGGTCAGGCTGGTCATGTACCAGAACTTGGAAAAGATCAGCAGCGCCAGAATCGCCAGCGAGAAGATCACTTTCTGCTTCGAAAGACCATGGGTGGCTTTGTGCCCGGCCTTGAGTTTGAACAGGTTCAGGTGCGCCTTGTACCAGCGGCTGATGGCCCACAGCAGACCCAGCGCCAGCAAGGCGATGATGCCGACGAACACCACGTTACCCTGCCCGAACGGAATGATGATCGCTGCCGCCAGCAACGGGCCGATCGCCGTCCCGGCGTTACCGCCGACCTGAAAGGTCGACTGCGCCAGGCCAAACCGCCCGCCTGAGGCCAGCCGCGCAATACGCGAGGCTTCGGGGTGGAAGGTCGACGAGCCGATCCCGATCAAGGCTGCCGCCAGCAGAATCATTTCGAAACTGCCGGCCATCGACATCATCACGATACCGACGAGGGTACAGACCGAGCCCATCGGCAGCACCAGCGGGTTGGGGTGCCGGTCGGTGTAGTAACCGACCCAGGGTTGCAGCAAGGACGCCGTGAGCTGAAACGTCAGGGTGATCATGCCGATCTGTGCAAAGCTCAGGTCATAGTTGGCTTTGAGCATCGGGTAGATGGACGGCAGGATCGCCTGGATCAGGTCATTGATCAGGTGCGCCAGCGCCACTGCGCCGATGATGCGCATCACCAGCGGGCTGGACTGTGGCGTGGCCGGAGCGGCCGCCGAAGCGGGTTGGACACTGGACATGAGGGTCATCCGTAAAGGCAGGTTGCAGAGCCCTCAAACCGATATTACAAAATATGTCATCAGCCCGAAGGGGGCGACAATGTGCCATTTTTCCGGGCCGCAGCGCCACGCTTTATTGTCGTTTTTGTGGCTCTGGTCCTTACTCGGCCAATGGCTGAACGGTGCGCGCCTTATCCATCGACGGCACCTCATGCAGGGAAATCCGCGAGGTTTCCGGCAATGCCAGGCCCCCCATCAATGCCAGCAACGACACCGCCACCAGATAGAACGCCGGTGACAGGTTGCTGCCGGTGGTGGAGATCAGCCAGGTGGCGACCAGCGGTGCGGTGCCGCCAAACAGGGTGTAGGCCATGTTGTAGGTGATTGCCGAGGCGGTGTAGCGGGTCCGGGTCGGGAATACTTCCGAAAGCAACGCGGCGGTGACCACGCCACTGAGTACCGCGCCTACGGCCAGCAACATCACACCGAGCACCGAGGCGGCGAACGATCCGGAGCTGGCCATCAGAAACGCTGGCAGTACCACAACGATCAACAGCGCGCAGGTGGTGGCAATGGTCTTGCGTCGCCCGACCTTGTCGGAAAATGCCCCGGCCAGCGGGCAGATCAGCGCAGCAAACAGCAGCGCGATCAGCGCCACCAGCAGCGAAGTGGCACGCGTCAGACCACCCGCCACTTGCAGGTAGGTGGCGAAGTAAGTGGTGAACATATAAAACGACAGCGCCGTCAGCGATACAAAGGCGCCCAGGCACAGAATCGGACGGGCGTGGTGGCGAAGGGTTTCCTTGAGCGGCGAATGGGCCACTGCATGCTCATCACTGACCGCCTGGAAGGCAGGGGTCTCGGCCAGCCGCGAGCGCAGATAGAGACCGATCAGGCCCATGGGGGCGGCGATCAGAAACGGCAGACGCCAGCCCCAGCTTTGCATGGTTTGACTCGACAGCGTGGCTTCCAGTGCATACGCCACCACGGCTGCGGTGGCAAACGCGGAGAACGTCGAAACCGGCAGGAAGCTGCCGTACCAGGCGCGCTTGTCAGTCGGCGCATGCTCCATCACATAAGCGCAGGCACCGGCATACTCGCCGCCGGCGGAAAAGCCCTGGGCGCAGCGAATCAGGGTCAGCAGGATCGGCGCCATGACTCCGATGCTGGCGTAGGTGGGCAGTATGCCGATCAACGTGGTGGCGGCGGCCATCAGCAAAATGGTCATGGCCAGGGTGCGTTTGCGCCCGATCCGGTCGCCGAGCATGCCGAAAAAGATCCCGCCCAGCGGCCGGAAGGCAAACGCCACGGCAAACACGGCGAAGGTCTTGAGCAAGGCGACACTGGGGTCACCACTGGGGAAAAACAGCAAGGCAATGGTGGTGGCCAGAAAACCATAGACGGCAAAGTCGAACCACTCGACAAAGTTGCCAATGGCCGCAGCGACGATGACTTTTCTCAGGGTGGCAGGATCAACCTGCGGGGCGGCGGGGTTTGTCATGCGGACCTCGGCATGCTGATCGGGATTGCCCCGATTATCCGAAGCGCCGCCTGTCCGACTCGCTCTGAAAGGGGCCTCTACGTACCCGAGACCGACACACTGGCCCGCTTGCCCTGCAAACCACCGGTGTGGACGAACAATAACCGGGTGCCGGAGGCGAAACGGCCCGCCATGACGGCCTGGTGCAAGGCCAACAACGCTTTGCCGGTGTACAGCGCTTCCAGCGGCATGCCGCTCTGTTGCTCACTGTCACGGATGAACGCCAGCAGCCGAGCGTCGGTTTTCGCAAATCCACCGCGACTGGCGTCGAGCAATTCATAACCGCTGCCGGGTGCTTGCAGCAAACCCGCAACATTGCCCGCCACACCGTGATCGTCCGGCACCGCCAGCGCGCCGAACACCCGATGCGCCCCGGCCTCGGCACGCACCAGCCCGGCCAGGGTCGTGCCGGTGCCGGCGGCCAGCCACCAGCCGTGGTAATCCTCCCAGCCCAGCACCGCCAGTTGCCCTGTGACCATCGGCAGCAACTGCGCACAACCGATAAGCCCTGCCGCCCCGCCGCCGCCTTCGGCAACCGGCTGAAACTGCGGATACCGCGCCTGCCACGGGTCCCAGAAATCGGCCTGATGGCGCTGGCGATAACCGCCGTAACCCAGCCAGTGCAACTGCATGCCGAAGTCTTGCAGGTCTTGTACGGTTGGCGTGAGCTGTTCATGACCACGCAGCAGACCAACCGTGGCAAAGCCAAAGCGTTTGCCCGCGGCGGCCAAGGCATGCAGATGATTGGAGTGGGCGCCACCGAGGCTGATCACGCCCGCCGCATCCTGAGCAGCGGCCGCTTGCAGATGGCCAATGAGCTTGAACCACTTGTTGCCGCTGATCAGCGGGTCAATCAGGTCCAGACGCAGCACGGCCACCTGCACCCCGGCCTGGCGCAGCCAGGGCAGATCAAGAGGGTGCAGGGGGGCTGTGGGTTGCCAGGTCAGGGCGTCATCAAGCATAAGAACTATCGGCCGGGAAAAACGCGCAGTGTATCGCTTGCGACTGAAAACCGGCCCCGTAAGGGCACCTCTAAAAACGTAGGCGAGGCAGCCAGCGCAAGGCGAAAACCGGCGAAAAACGGTCGGAGTCGCGCTCGACTTTACGGGGTGTAAATGAGCATTTTGAGCCGGTTTTCAACGGGCAACGCAGGTAGTTTTTAGAGGCGCCCATAAGCGGCCTGCAACCTGAATCACTCGGTTTTCAACCCTGGCTTGCCGTTCTCGGCTCGCCATTTTTTTACAGTGTTCACGATACCTTCAGGGGAACAATCTTCATCAGGTAACGGATAGCAAAACAGATCGCTTCCTCTGGGGTGCTCTGTGATTTTTCTGAAGTGCATGATCCACGAATTGTGTTCGCGCTCACTGGCTGATCTGACGAACCAGATGTCATTGATAAATTCAGAAAACTCCAATTCGGTATAGTCATTAAAGCTTTTCTTTAGCTCAGCCACGTTTCACCCCCGCAGAAACCTACAGCACCGCCGCCAGCCGTGACCCCTGATCGATGGCCCGCTTGGCATCCAGCTCGGCGGCCACGTCCGCGCCGCCGATCAGGTGCACGCTCTGCCCGCCCGCCAGCAGCGCTTCATGCAATTCACGCAAAGGCTCCTGGCCGGCGCAGATGATGATGTTGTCCACCTCCAGCACCGTCGGCTCGCCCTCGCCCACGCGGATGTGCAGGCCAGCGTCGTCGATCTTCAGGTACTGCACGCTGCTGAGCATCTGCACCTGGCGGTTTTTCAGGCCGGTACGGTGGATCCAGCCGGTGGTTTTGCCCAGCCCGTCACCGACCTTGGAGGCTTTGCGTTGCAACAGGTACACCTGGCGCGCCGGGGCGTGCACTTCGGGTTTGATGCCGGTGACGCCGCCACGGGCCTGCAAGGCGGTATCAATGCCCCACTCCCTCCAGAACGCTTCGCGGTCCAGGCTGGTGGACACGCCCTGATGGACCAGAAACTCCGATACATCGAAGCCGATACCGCCAGCACCGATCACCGCCACGCGCTGGCCCACCGGCTGGTGCTCGCCAATCACCTGCAGGTAGTTCAATACCTTGGGATGGTCGATACCCGCAATCTGCGGTGTGCGCGGCACGATGCCGGTGGCCAGCAAGACTTCATCAAAACCGGCGCTCAGCAGGTCCTGGGCAGCGACCCGGGTATTGAGGCGCAGCTCGACACCGGTGCTTTTGAGCTTGCGGTCGAAATAGCGCAGGGTCTCGAAGAACTCTTCCTTGCCCGGCACCTGCTTGGCGATATTGAACTGCCCGCCGATTTCACTGGCCGCATCGAACAGCGTGACCTGATGCCCGCGCCCGGCCGCCACCGTGGCCGCCGCCAGCCCCGCCGGTCCGGCACCGACCACGGCAATACGTTTGGGCTGCGCGGTGGGCAGGTAGTTGAGTTCGGTTTCATGGCAGGCCCGCGGGTTGACCAGGCAACTGGTCAGCTTGCCGGCGAAGATATGGTCCAGGCAGGCCTGGTTGCAGCCGATGCAGGTGTTGATTTCATCGGCGCGACCGGCAGCGGCCTTATTGACGAACTCAGGATCGGCCAGAAATGGCCGGGCCATGGACACCATGTCGGCGTCGCCTTCGCGTAAAACCTGCTCGGCCACCTCCGGGGTGTTGATGCGGTTGGTGGTGATCAACGGAATCTGCACCGCACCGCGCAGGTGCGCGGTGACTTTGGTGAAGGCAGCACGCGGCACCTTGGTGGCGATGGTCGGAATGCGCGCCTCGTGCCAGCCAATACCGGTGTTGATCAACGTAGCACCAGCCGCCTCGACGGCCTTGGCCAGTTGCACGATCTCGCTCCAGTCGCTGCCGCCCTCCACCAGGTCGAGCATCGACAGGCGATAGATGATGATGAACTGCCCGCCCACTGCCTCACGCACCTGGCGGACGATTTCCACCGCCAGACGCATGCGGTTCTCGAAGCTGCCGCCCCAGCGGTCGTCGCGCTGGTTGGTGCGCGCGGCGAGGAACTGGTTGATGAAATAGCCTTCCGAGCCCATGATCTCGACCCCGTCGTAGCCGGCCTCGCGGGCCAGGCTGGCGCAATTGACGAAATCACCGATCTGCTTCTCGATGCCCTGTTCGTCCAGCTCACGGGGCTTGAACGGGTTGATCGGCGCCTGAATGGCGCTGGGCGCAACCAGACCCGGGCTGTAGGCATAGCGGCCGGTGTGCAGGATCTGCAGGCAGATCTTGCCGCCGGCCTGATGCACCGCCTCGGTGACGATGCGATGATGAGCGGCCTCCTCGGCAGTGGTCAGCTTCGCCGCGCCCTTATAGGTCACCCCCTCGTCGTTCGGCGCAATACCGCCGGTGACGATCAGCCCCACGCCGCCTCTGGCACGCTCGGCAAAATAGGCCGCCATGCGCTCGAAGCCGCCCGGCTTTTCTTCCAGGCCGGTGTGCATCGAGCCCATCAGGGTGCGGTTGCGCAAGGTGGTGAACCCCAGGTCCAGCGGGGCGAGCAGGTGCGGGTAGGCGGTGGCGCTCATTGTCAGGCTCCAGCGAAATCATCACGGTCAAAGGCGAGGGAATCTCAGCGGATGCCCTTTCGGTATGTTGCCCACAGTAAATAGCCCGGCCAACGCACTCAATGACCACAACTGACAAGTTAATGATCAAAATGCACAGCAGCGGGCTTGGCAAGCCTGTCGCGACGCCCTACCCTGACTGGCATTCTGCTTACCGCATCCATTCTGGACCTTATGCGCAAACTACTCGGCCTGTGCCTGTCCGCTGCTCTTGTCGCCCTGCTGCTCAGCTATGGCGTGTGGACCTCGCAACGCCCGCTGGGTCATTACCTGTCAGATCTGCGCAGCCATCTGGCAATCAATCAAGGCACGCCTGCCGGGCGCGGCAACCTGCTGGGCATCGAAACCGAGCTGTACCCCACCGATTATCAGGACCTTGAGCGCTTGCACCGCAAGCTGGCGGCCTGGCTGCAACAGGCTCGCGAGCAAGGACTGCTCAATGATAAAACTCTGGTGGTATTGCCCGAACACATCGGCACCTGGCTGTTTGCCGCTGGCGAAAAGAATCAGTTCTACAAGGCCGAAACGGTCGATGAGGCCATGACCTGGCTGGCCTGGAGCAACCCGATCAAGTTTGTCAGCGCGTTGCTCAATGCCCGCGGCGAGCAACGCCTGGGTGATGCGCACTTGCGGATGAAAGCGCAATCGATGGCCAGCGACTACCAGCAGTTGTTCGGCGGCCTGGCCAGCGAGTTCAGCGTCACCCTGGTGGCCGGCTCGATCATCCTGCCTGAGCCACACATCGAAGCCGGCCAACTGACCGTCAGGCCAGGCCCGCTGTACAACGTCAGCCTGGTGTTCGGCGCCGACGGCAAACCACTGGGTCAACCTCAGCGCCAGGTGTATCCGAGCGTTCATCAAGGCGGCTATGTACAGGCAGACCGCCAGGCGCCCTTGCAGGTGTTCGACACACCCGCCGGCCGCCTGGCGGTGCTGATCGGCAGCGACAGCTGGTATCCGGACAACTATGCACGGCTCAATGCCAGCGGCGCCGAGCTGATTGCCGTGCCGGCTTTTATCCCTGGCCGACAGCGCTGGAGCGCGCCGTGGCCGGGCCACACCAACCAGGGACTGACGCTGCCGGCTGGTGCCCTCAGCGAAGGTGAAGCCTGGCAACGCCTGACCCTGACCGGGCAGCCCTCACAGAGCAACGCCCGCGCCGGCATCAGCGTATTCATGCACGGCCAGTTCTGGAATCAGGGGGCTTCAGGTGACAGCTTCGTGCACCAGCAAACCTCGCCGCCTGGCGCACCGCTCGGCGGCACCCGTTTGATCAACCTCTGGCTGTGAACATGAACCGCCCGCCCTTGCGCCTGGGGGATCTGTCGGTAGGTTTTATCCAATGCCTGGATGAAGCACTGCGCAGCCTCGGCCATGACCCCACGGCGCTCTTGCAGCAATATGGCCTGGACAGCCATAGCCTGAGCCAGGCCGGCGCGCGCCTGAGCATTGCCCGCTATATGCGCCTGGGCCACGCCGCCATCGAGCTCAGTGGCCAGCCGGCGTTGGGCTTACAGATGGGCAAACTCAGCCGCCTGGGCCAGGCCGGGCTGGCCGGGGTCACCGCAGCCCAGGCTCCGGATGTCCGTGAGGCGGCGCGCACCCTGCTGCGTTTCGAGCCGCTCTACGCGGCCAATTACCGGGGCCAGTCGCGTCTGCTTGAAGACAGTGAGGGTGCTTGGCTGCGGTTCTATTCAATCAGCCCCTACAACGCCTACAACCGTTTTGTGGTCGACTCGCTGCTCAGCGGCTGGTTGAGCCAGTTGTCTGGCGTGGCCGACCGCAGCTTGCAGGCCCAGCGCATCGAAATCGAGTTCAACGCGCCAGACTATGCCGCGGCATACGCCGCCCTCAGTGAACAACCTGTTGTGTTCGCGGCGGCAACCAATCAGCTGCGTCTGGATAACGCCAGCCTGGAGATCCGCAACCCAGCTCATTGCCCGAGTACCTGGCAACAGCTGGTGCAGTTATGCGAACTGGAGCTTGAGCGCCTGACCCGCACACGCAGCCTGCGCGAGCGCATCATCAGCCTGCTGGGGCCATTGCTCAATGGCGGTCGAGAACCGGATCTGGAAGAAGTGGCGGCCAGACTCAAGCTGCCCACCTGGACCCTGCGGCGCAAGCTGGCCGATGAGCAGACCAGTTTTCGGGCCGTGCTCAACGATACCCGTCGCGACCTGGCCATGACCTACATCCGCGACACGGAACTGGCCTTTGGCGAAATCGCCTACTTGCTGGGGTTTGCCTCGGCCGAGGCCTTTCAACGGGCTTTCAAGCGCTGGAATGGCCAGACGCCCGGAGAGTTTCGCCGCAGCCAGCGTCTGGGCGCTCGCTGAGTGTTATAGCTCGGTCGCGTCGTCAGCCGGTTCCGGCATGTCGAGTTCATAGGCGCGGTATTCGAGCAATTCTTCTTGATAGTCATCCATGGTGCAGGCCCTCTTGGCAGGTGTTCAATGCGGCGTCAGACGTTGAGCGCAGCGTGCAGGTAATGACCCTTGTCCTGACAGTAAGGTTCGCATGTGACAGGAAAATGTCCGTATCTGGATGATACGAAGCGCCAGGCGGCTAAATTAATCCGGCACGCGATCCAACTGATATCGCCCTTGACTTTTCCCGTACTGGCGCAATACCCTCAGTGCCATGAATACCTCCAAGCAGTTCTTCGGCCAGATTATTATTACCGTCATTCCAGTCATGGCGGGTTAGCCGACGTTTGCTTGAAAAACCCGCCCTGGAGGCGGGTTTTTTCTGTCTCCCGGGTCTTGAAAGCTTGAACCAGGAGTCAGACATGATCGCTATCGCCCGCCCAATCGTCGCTTGCCCATCCGTTATCGGCCAGTTGTCTGTGCCTCGTGCCCTGTACAAGGAAACGACGCGATGAGCTATGCCGAGTCCGATTTGCTCAACCACTACGTACGCAAGATCCTCACCTCCCGCGTCTACGACGTGGCCATCGAAACCCCGCTGCAGGGGGCTCGCCAGCTGTCTGAGCGGCTCGGCAACCAGATCCTGCTCAAGCGCGAAGACCTGCAGCCGGTGTTTTCCTTCAAGATCCGCGGCGCCTACAACAAGCTGGCGCAACTGAGCGCGGCAGAAACCGCCCGTGGCGTGGTCACCGCCTCAGCCGGCAACCATGCCCAGGGCCTGGCCCTGGCGGCGCGGGAGCTGGGCATCAAGGCGGTGATCGTGATGCCCAAGACCACCCCGGAAATCAAGGTCGAGGGCGTGCGCTCGCGCGGTGGCCAGGTGGTGCTGCATGGCGACTCGTTCCCGGAGGCGCTGGCCCATTCACTGCGGCTGGTCGAGGAACAGGGGCTGGTCTATGTCCACCCCTATGACGACCCCGACACCATCGCCGGGCAAGGCACCGTGGCCATGGAGATCCTGCGCCAGCACCCTGGCCAACTGGACGCAATCTTCGTCCCGGTCGGTGGCGGCGGGCTGATCGCCGGCATTGCCGCCTACGTGAAATACCTGCGCCCGGAAATCAAAATCATCGGCGTCGAGCCGGACGACTCCAACTGCCTGCAAGCCGCCCTGGCTGCTGGCGAGCGGGTGGTGCTCAACCAGGTCGGGCTGTTTGCCGATGGCGTGGCGGTGGCGCAGATCGGTCAGCATACCTTTGAGGTGTGCCGGCACTACGTCGACGAGGTGATCACCGTCAGCAGCGACGAAATCTGCGCGGCGATCAAGGACATTTACGACGACACCCGCTCGATCACCGAGCCTGCCGGTGCGCTGGGCGTGGCGGGCATCAAGAAGTACGTCGAGC
>NZ_JAMYDZ010000026.1:0-91348 GCF_024129905.1 Pseudomonas sp. 21LCFQ010
TGTAGGCCCGCTCCAGATCCTTGAGGCTCTGTTGCAACGGGTGAACAGGCGCATCGGCCAGCCATGCGGTTTGCGGGCTATGGCGCCACTCGGTCAGCAACTTGCACAGGCCCGCATAGCCGAGCTTGTTCTCGCCTTGCTCGTGACGTTCCTTCTGCAACGCCAGCGCCTTGTTGAAGACGAAGCGACAGGAGCCGGCAAAGCGGCGCATTTGCCGCTCCTGGTGGCCGTCTGGCATGAGTTCGTACTTGAAGGCTTGAAGTCGTTGCATGCTGCTCTTGAGCCATGAGCAATGAAGACGCCATTAGGCGTGGACGGCACGGTGTTTTCAAGGTGCATGCCCATGGGGTCTTTGTAACGAAAGATCGCCGTAGAAGGGCATCTGTGTCGCCGTGTTACTGCGCATCATCCTGTGGCGGTGCGTACACCGAACAGCAGCAGACACCCCACTGCAACCAGGGACGGCTACGCCGTCCGCGCTATCCTTCCCCGCCCTGAACGGCGGGGCTTGTCGCGCGCCCGATGGTCAAACTCCACTTGCTGGCCTGTTTCAGCCTTGCCTGGCCTGCGCGCGCCGACTTTTCGTACAAAACCTAAGGCGTCGTACTGTCGTTCTCAAACGACGTATCAATACTCACCACCACCGACATTCCCGGTCGCAGGCGCTGAGCCAGCGGCTGGTCGGCGTCGACGCTGATGCGCACCGGAATGCGCTGGGCGATCTTGACGAAGTTGCCGGTGGCGTTGTCAGCCGGCAACAGGCTGAACTCGGAACCGGTAGCCGGCGAGATCCGTTCGACCTTGCCGCTGAGTTTCTGATGATCCAGCGCGTCCACCGTGAAGCTGACCGGCTGGCCCAGCCGTACGTGGGCCATCTGGGTTTCCTTCATGTTGGCGATCACCCACAGGGTGTCTGGCACCAGCGCCATGAGCTGCGCGCCAGAGTTGACGTAGGCCCCCAGGCGCACACCGATCTGGCCAAGCTGGCCGTCTCTTGGCGCGGTGATGCGGGTGTTATCCAGGTCGATGCGCGCCAGTTCCAGGGCCGCATTGGCGTTTTCAATCTGGGCCTTGAGAGAGTCGCGGTTGACGATGACCGTTTGCAGGTCTTCTCTGGCGATCTGCAATGCCGCTTTGGCTTCGGCCACGGCCGCCTGGGCCTGGGCATCGGCGGCGCGGGCGACGTCGAGTTCGCTGCGCGACACCGAACCGTCGGTGACCAGCGCGCTGTTGCGTTTGAGATCCGCAGCGCTTTTACGCGCCTGGGCGCTTGAGCTTTGCAACGCAGCTTCGCGCTGGCTGATGGTGGCTTCGGCACTGCGCCGTTGCTGCAGGTTATTGGCCAGTGCAGCCTGCTGCACACTCACTTGCGCCTCGGCCTGCTGCAGCCGCTGGCGGTAGATGCGGTCATCAATGCGCACCAGCAATTGCCCGGCCTTGACGTGCTGAAAGTCCTGAACCAGCACCTCATGCACATAGCCGCTCAGTTGCGGACCGATCAACGTGGTCTGACCCCGCACCTGAGCATTCTCGGTGCTCTGGATCGGGCTGGTGAACGGTGGCAATTGCCAGGCATACAACACCACCAGAATGCCGACCAGGGCCACCAGGCCAAACAGCGTTGAAGATATCAGCCGCGCGCGGGTAGAACGCGGCTTGCTGGTCGCCGGCGAGGTCAGCGGCGCTGGCGGCGCAGCGCTGGCCGGCGAGGATGAAGCGCCTGAAGATGCGCCTGACGGGGTCGGGTCGTTGCGAGTGGTGTCGTTCATGAAGCCTGCGCACTACTGGTGGAAACGGGCGCCGCCGACAGCGGCGCAATAGGTTTGGTGGTCATCTTCAGCCACAGCACGCGCACGCTGATCCACAGCATGGTCAGCACGGCGATCAAGGCAATCAGCATGAATACGTCGTTATAGGCCAGCACATTGGCCTCACGGGTCGCGGTGCTGGCCAGCGCACGCATGCCTTGGGCTGTACGGGCAGCCGGGTCGGCGATCACCCCGCCATAGGCGGCCGCCCCGCTTTGCAGGCGCGCCTGCACCAGCGGATCGAACAAGGTGAGGTGCTCCATTAGCTGGCTGGAGTGAAATTTCTCGCGGACCACCTGAAAAGTGCCCAACGCCGCCGAGCCGATCAGCCCACCGATGTTTTGGGTGATGCCGAACAGCACCGAGAAGCTGACCATGTTGCGCGGGTTGGCCAATACCCCACTGATGCCCATCACCAGCGTCGGGCCAAGAAAAAAGGTGCCACCAAAGGCCAGCAGGAACTGGCTGAAGTACATATTTTCCGGGCGGGTCTGGGAGGTGGAGCTGCTGTCCATCCAGGCGCCCACCGCCATCATCACCAGCGAAATCAGCAGCGGTTTGATCAGGTGCGCCGGGTTGATAGTCAGGGCGCTGACCAGCAATCCGGCGACGCTGCCCAGCAGCATCACCAGGTACAGCGTGTGCAATTGCTCGCTTCCAAGGTTCAGGGTCTGAAAGAATCCCACCGCCCCCACCGACTGCTCGGACAGCACGATCCGAAACAGTACCACCGCCAGCCCCAGCCGCAGGATTGCGCCGCTGCCCAGCCAGCGGGTAATCAACAGAGGGTTGCAGCGGTTGTGCTCGATGGCCAGGCCCGCGCAGATCAAGGCGATCGACGCCGCCGACGCAATGCCGATCCACGGTGCCTCCAGCCACCACTCGATACGCCCCAGCGACAGCACCGCACAGAGCAGCGCAAAACCGCTGGCGAGCAGACCAAAGGTCAGGAAGTCGAGTTTTTCAAAAGCCTTGAAACGATCCCCCGGCGGCAGCTTGAGGATCAGCACACACCCCAGCGACAGCAGGGTCAGGCCCAGTTCGAACAGGTACAGGCCGCGCCACTCGGCAATCTGTAGCAGGTCTTCCGACACCAGTCGGGCAATCGGTGTAGCCAGTTGCGCGGTGCCCAGGCCCAGCACCAACGCCTTGAGCCGCCACTTTTGCGGGAAGGCCTGAATCATGTAGTACAGGCCCAGGGTGCTGAGTGCTGCGCCGACCATGCCGTGGGCCGCGCGTACCGCGATGGCCGAATCGATGTCGTTGACGAACAGGTGCGCCAGGGTCACCAGCGCATAGAGCACCAGAAACAGTTCGGTAAAGGCCCGAAGCCCGTATTGTTGACGGAACTTGACCAGCAGCAGGTTCATCGAAACATTGGTCATCACATAGGCTGCCGGCAACCAGGCGATGTCCTGTGAGGTGGCGCCCAGCGCACCTTGCAGGTAAGGCAGGTTGGCGACGACCAGCGCATTGCCCAGGCCGCCGGTCAATGCCACGATCACCCCGACCAGCGCGAAGGCCCAGCGCTTGTGGGTGGGATGTAACGGCGTGGACGGCGAACCCGGCATGCTCGGGCGCTCGTGGGGCTGCCACTGGCGAGGGGCGAACGTATCTTTCATGAGGCAGCTTTCAAGAGGCAGTCCTTCCAGAATACCTTGTGACATTCACAACACATCGATTGCTCATGGCGGGCAAAAAATACTTGCCAGTGCCGGCAGTGAAGCGCAACCGGGCATAAACCGCCAGAGTCGAACACCGACCGGCTATGCTCAGAGCTGACACCTCAATGGCCAGGCCCAAAGCCCACAACAACTACAAGGAGTTCACCATGAGTTCATCGGCTTCATCCTCGGGCCAACCCCAGCACAGCAGCGACAAAGCCATCCTTGCCGGGGTGCGCAACCACATCGGCCACCTGGTGCTCAATCGCCCGACCGGTCTGAACGCGCTGGACCTGGAGATGGTGCGCAGCCTGCAAGCGCAGCTCGACGCCTGGGCCGAGGATGACACGGTGTATGCCGTGGTACTGCGCGGTGCCGGTGACAAGGCGTTCTGCGCCGGTGGCGATATCCGCGCCTTGTATCATAGCCACCAGAGCGGCCAGGATCAGCATCAGCGTTTTTTTGAAGAAGAGTACCGGCTGGACCTGAGTATTCACACCTATCACAAACCGATTCTGGCGCTGATGGACGGGCTGGTGCTGGGCGGCGGGCTGGGCCTGGTGCAAAGCGCCGACCTGCGAGTGGTCACCGAGCGCAGCTCGCTGGGCATGCCGGAGGTGGCCATCGGTTACTTTCCCGATGTCGGCGCCAGCTACTTCCTGCCGCGTTTGCCCGGCGAAGTGGGCCTGTACCTGGGGATCACCGGCACCCGCATCGGCGCCGCTGACGCACTGTATTGCGGGCTGGCCGACTGGCACATGCCCAGCCAGTCGCTGGCGCGCCTTGACCACATGCTCGACCACCTGAAATGGCACATCAACCCGCTCAAGGACCTGCAAGGCGTGATGGCCCGGCTGGGCAGCCAGCGCCTGCCAGACCCGCCATTGCAGGCGCTGCGCCCGGCCATCGATCATTTTTTCGGTTTGCCAGACATCCCCAGCATGCTTGAACAACTGCAGCAGGTCTCGGTGGCTGACAGCCGGGAATGGGCGCTGGACACCGTCGCGGCGATGCACAGCCGCTCGCCGCTGGCCATGGCCGTGACCCTTGAACTGTTGCGCCGCGGTCGCCAGTTGTCATTGCCCGAGTGCTTCGAGCTGGAACTGAGCCTGGACCGCCAATGGTTCGAGCACGGCGACCTGATCGAGGGGGTGCGCGCCTTGATGATCGACAAAGACCAAAAGCCCAACTGGAAACACGCCACCGTCCAGGCCGTCAGGCAAGAAGATGTGCAGCGTTTCTTCACCCCACTGGAGAGCTGATCATGCACGACATCGAACTGAGCGAAGAACAGGTGATGATCCGCGACATGGCACGCGAGTTCGCCCGCAACGAAATTGCCCCGCATGCCAAAGCCTGGGAACAGGCTGGCTGGATCGACGACGCCCTGGTCACGCGCATGGGCGAGCTGGGATTACTGGGCATGATCGTCCCCGAGCAATACGGCGGTTGCTACCTTGACTACGTCGCCTATGCCCTGGCAGTGGAGGAAATCTCCGCCGCCGACGCCGCCACCGGGACGCTGATGAGCGTGCACAGTTCAGTGGGTTGCGGGCCGATCCTCAAGTACGGCAACGCTGAACAGCAAGCCGCCTGGCTGGAGAAACTGGCGACCGGCAAGGCGATTGGCTGCTTCTGCCTGACCGAACCGCAGGCGGGCTCAGAGGCGCACAATCTGCGCACCCGCGCCGAACGACAAGGTGACAGCTGGGTGCTCAATGGTGCCAAGCAGTTCGTCAGTAACGGCCAGCGTGCACAACTGGCAATCGTGTTTGCCGTGACCGACCCGCAGCTGGGCAAAAAGGGCCTGTCGGCGTTTCTGGTGCCTACCGACACCCCAGGTTTCAGGGTCGAACGCCGCGAGCACAAGATGGGGATCAAGGCCTCCGACACCTGCGCCATCAGCCTGAGCGATTGCCGGATTCCGGCCGCCAACCTGCTGGGTGAGCGCGGCAAGGGCCTGGCCATTGCCCTGTCGAACCTGGAAGGCGGGCGCATCGGCATCGCCGCCCAGGCATTGGGCATCGCGCGCGCCGCCTTTGAAGCTGCGCTGGTTTATGCCCGTGAACGGGTGCAGTTCGGCCAGCCGATCATCGAACATCAAAGCATCGCCAACCTGCTGGCCGACATGCACACCCGTATCAATGCCAGTCGCCTGCTGGTGCTGCATGCCGCCCGCCTGCGCAGCGCCGGCCTGCCCTGCCTGTCCGAAGCTTCCCAGGCCAAGCTGTTCGCCTCGGAGATGGCCGAGCAGGTGTGCTCCAGCGCCGTGCAGATTCACGGTGGCTATGGGTATCTTGAGGACTACCCGGTAGAGCGCTATTACCGCGATGCACGCATCACCCAGATCTACGAAGGCAGCAGCGAAATCCAGCGCCTGTTGATCGCCCGCGAGTTGCGCCATTACCTGTTGTAGGGTGCCTCTAAAAACGTAGGCGAGGCAGTCAGCGCAATACCGATGGCGGCCCCGCAAAAACAGGCGAAGCAGCGGTCGGAGTCGCGCACGACTTTACGGGTTGTAAATGAGCATGCTGACCGGGCTGGCGCTCCAGCCTGTTTTTAACGCAGCGATGGCGCGCGTAGCGCCGCAGGCGCCCAGCCAGCAGGTAGTTTTTAGAAGCGCCGTGTAAGCGCTCTACGGCACCAGCTTCTCCCTGCCCAGCAACGACACCAGCAAGGCCACCGAGTCGGCATTGCCGAGCATGATGTCGCTGCGCACCCGCGCATCGGCGTAGAACGCATCACGGGCCTTTTCCATGGTCCGGGTGTTGGCGCTTCGCAGAATCTTGCTGACCGCGTTGTTTTCACTGACCTCGTACCAGATATCGGTAGTGTCGTCCCGGTCGCGGAACAGTTCGTGGCGCGGGGTGCGGTAGGACAAACCGCGCTGCCGGACGATCAGGTCGCTCTTGAGCGAAGCCCGATAGGCTGAATGGTCTTCGAGCATGTCGATGAACGGCATGTGTGCATCGAGGTAGGCGATGTCCTCGGTTGCGCTGTACAGGTGCGACAGCTCATGCAGCAGAACAATCGCCCGCGAATGGATGCCCGCATTGAAACGACTACGGCTCAGTACGTGGGGTTTGAGCCGGCATACCGGGTCACGAAAGAAACGGTCGGTCAGGTAGATGTGTTTCTGTGGTTCGTTGGGAAAAGTGAACGCGGTGCTGTCGTCCATACTTGAACGACGCACCCCGACCACATAGCGCGCAGAGTTGTAGGGCGACAGGCTGCCATCCATCAGGACACTGTAGAGCTGCTTGACGATCGTGCTCACCGCGCTGTGCAGGCGCTCATCAGGAACACTGATATCAAAAAAATCCTTGAGGATGGCATTCACCCTTGGATGAGGCTGCCCGTCGGGCATCCGCTGCAGCAGATTGTCCAGGCTGTTTTCCAGGTACTCGCGTGCCTGGGCATGGGCCAGGGCGATGTCGTCGGCACGCGTGCGGTACTTGTGGCGTATCTCGGTCATTCCGCGCGCTTCGACGATCAGCACGTCGTCGACCTCGGCGTTGATCAAACCGGTCTTGACCCGGGTCAGGATGCCGCCCCCGCCCCTGAGCCCCAGTTGCAGGTTCAGTTCCCATTGCTGCTGACGCAGGACAACCCTGGGACCCTGGACGTTATCGCCGACAATAAACCAGCCGTATTCATCCTTGTCGATGCGGTACACCGCACCCGCAATCGTGGCATAGGTACGGCCGGCCGTATCTTTGTAGGTGTTGAACAGCGGATCGTGGGTCAGAGTGGCCAACGCCACGTCATTGGCCTGAAAAAGGCGCAGCCGTGACCAAAGGTCCGGGGTCAGGCTGTTTTTACCCCAGCCGAACTGTGAAAGGTCCGGCAGTCGTGGGGCCTGGCGGTCGACAGCGAGCCGTTCGGGTTCGAGCAGTTCTTCCTGGCGGGAGCGCCGTACAGTAATCAGTACACCTACGGCGGCCAGCAGTTCCGCAGCGGCCTTGCCCCATTGCATCTGAACGACATCCATCGCCGACGCATGCAACAGATCATGGCTTTGCCACAGCCCCACTAACGCCCCCAAACGTCCCGGCAACAGGGCCAGCGCCTGTTCGGCGCCCAACCCCCAGAGAAACCTGGAGGCCATGCGCTGATCTTCGGCATTGGTCACACTCAGTTGCTCGAACCACCAACGCAACACTTGCCCGGTGCTGTCGAACAACGCCTGCAGCGCGTTGCCCTGCACCGGCGAGAGCGCCAGGCCGACCGGCGCCGGGGTTTCCCAAGGCACGTCCAGGTCCGACTCGGTGCTGAATGGCAGATGGGGCTCCACAAAGCCGCCATTGTCATACAAGCGCCGCGCCGGGGCAGGCAGGCGACTCAGGATGAACTTCTGCAAGTCTTGGTCAGTGTGGATATCACTGAGCAGCGCGGCTTCGCTGGCGTATTCCTCGACGACAAAATCAGCGTTGAACAACGTGTACAACAGCCACGGGCCTGGCTGCGGCGCCAACGGGGCGATGATGAACGCGCCCAGCACCGTATCGGCAGCCAGGCCGGGAGCGGCGCGCAGTTGCAAGGGGCTGATGATGATATCCCGGCCCAGCACCTGCAGGCGCCCGAGGCCGTCAGGCATGATCATTACCCCCTCGACAAAACAGAACGCCTCATCGCTCAGCTCACCACGCACGCGCATCGCGTAAGTTCTGAGCAGCTCCAGCGCCGGCACCTGCAAGGCGTAGTACCTGAGTCGCATCGCATAGTCCGGGCTGTCGTGGCTGAGTGTCTGCCTGAGCAGCGTCCGGTAGCCGGCGGCGATGTCCAGTTCGCGAATCAAGGCGCTCAGATACTCTGCGCTGATCGGCTTGCCCGGCCATGCCGCCTCGCCCGTCGACACCGAAAGGATGCCATCCTGGCTGGCGCCGAAGCGCCCGATGGCATACTCGCTCAAGCTCGTTTGCACGCGACTGCTGGCCGCAGGTATTGCTTGCGGGATCTGACCAATCGCAACGGGAGCCGATATGTAGCGGGTCAGGGTCACCATGATCCGGTCAGGGTCGACCTCAGCCCCAGGAAAATCAGCCTGCAAACGCGCCAGCAGCCTGTCGCGGGCATAGCGGCCAGGCTCAGGGACATCGAAAAGAAAATCCTTGCCGGAATTGCAGGCGATGTACCAGTTTTTGATCAATGCCGAGAGGCTGAACAACTGCGCAATCGAGGCTTCCTTCATCCAGGCAGGCAGCAAGGCATCGGTAAGCATCAGTTCCATGCTCAGGCCCAGATGATCGAGCAGCGGACGATTGCCATCGTCATCTTCGCTTGCTCTGAGCACATGGCGCAGCAGGTCGGCAGACAGTTTGCGCGGCAAGGCCTGTTGGCAGGCCCGGACAACCTTCTGGCAATGGCGCTCGATCTCGGTCTGTTGCAAGGCATGGAACACATGCCCGTCCAGACGCTGCAAGCTAACCTTCAGATGTAGAGGATGCTGCAGGCTGTCCAGATGCCCCTGCAGACGTTGCCGGTCGGTTTCGTTCAGCAGGGCCATCCAGGCCTGCCGCGCCGCCGGCCAGTCGAAACGGCGGGCCAGGTTTTGCTCCAGTGCTTGCAATGAAGCATGGCTGCTGAGCCCGTCGCTCAGCGACCAGAGCACATAACGCCCGGGCGCCGCCGTACTGCTGAGAACCAGCACGCTGCCCAGCGCCAGCGCTGGCTGAGCCGGATCAAAAATCAACTGCACACGGTGCGCATCGACCTGATCGGTTCCCAGTGCCTGACGTAGCGCAGCGGTGGGCCGGTCAAGCACCTGCTGGAACATGTCCAGGCTCTGCACATCGAGCTCCTGCCGGCGGCGCTCCATGGAGACCTGCAGGCGCAAGGCGCAATCGCGAATCAGACCGTTGAGCAACCGAGGACGTAATTGAGTGTCGAGCCAGCGCACCGGCCGCAGGAAAAAGCTGCGCAAGTGCCAGTCGTAACGCCGAACAAAATCGTCAGTAACCCGGTTGAGGATCGCTTCGAGCAAGTCGACCGGCAGGCGGCCACTTACCGCCTCGGGCAGCACGTTACTGCCTGCTGCCAAAGGCCCGCCGGGATGTCCACTGAACCGCGCCAAGGCCAGGGAAATGAGGTGGATGTTGGCAGAGCCCGCACTGTGCACCCACAGATCGCGAGCATCCATATGCTGCTCGCCGAAAACGCTCAGGTAACGGTTGAGTGACAGGCGCATGCAGCCCACTACATGCTCGTAAAGCTGGCACTGGCGGTCGACGAACCCGTCCAGCGAACTCAATTGTCCGTACCAGGAGCCCGACAACGAATACATGGGGGCGTCCAGTTGCGCCGCGCCAAACTCGGCAACGGTCTGGCGGGCCGCCCAGCGCTGCTCGAAGCTGTCCTGCTCGACCGTCCAGCGCCAGGCGTCGTGCAGACCAAGCAAACGCAGGTCAAGCAGATGGCGGATATCCAGCGCATCGTCCACACGCACTGCGGCACGCTGATGGTGAACCGCTGCCAGCCCGAGCACATGCTGCAGGTTGCGTTTCTGCAGGGCGATGATCGAGTCGAGCATGCGCACAAACAGCGGTTGTTCGATCAGGTCCAGACGCACCCGCTGTACCTTGTGTGCCTGTAAGCCAGCGTGCTCATTCAGTGAGGTGCAGCGGATCAACTCAGGCAGTGTCTGGGCGCTGGAAAAATGCTGCTCCAGCCCCTGGCGGCTCGCGAAGCGGCGCAGCCCATATGCAGCCGAGAACAAGTACAAGCCCGGCATCTGCTGGTGTGCGAACTCCATTGCAAACACACCAGCCAGCTTGGGCGAGCCCTGCCCCTCAAGCTCCAGCGACAGTTGCCAGGCGCGGCACAGGCCCTCATCAAGGGGCAAGGCGGGATGCTCCAGGATTCGCACCAGATAGCGCAGTTCTGTCTCAGTCAAGCGCTGCTCGTGAACGGACTTGAGAATTTCATGGCTGAACGCTTCGGCCAGACCGCGAGCAGCGAACTCACGCACCGTGACACCCTCGTCGCGCTGCGATAACCAGTACTGGTCCAGCAAGCGCTCGAAGTGTCCGGCCAATCCATTGCCTGCCTCGGCCAGCGTCGTAACCCAGGGCTGCGCTTGAGTTTCGGACAATAGCTCGCCGCTGGCGCTCATGAAACGACGCCGGGTGTCCTTATCAGGATTGGCGGTCTGGGTGCCTTGGTCCTGGTAAGCCGCATCGGCAAGACTCATGGTGCCGAACACTTGCGTGCCGTCTGCGCTGACCACCTGCAGCAGGTGTGAGAAAACCTCAATGCCAGCGCCCGGCAGTTGCCGGTCAACGGCTTCCTGCAAGTGCTTGCCGATGGCCGTGTGCAACGATGGCAGTTCATCGAGCTGCTGGCTGAGCGCCTGCAACTGGCCGGCCTGCTGATCGACGATCGCCAGCATGCGTTGCTCGAAAAACTTGCCCTCGACCCGTTCGCCCTCCAGCACCACCGACATGCCTGTCCCCACCGGCAGACGCAAGATCAGCTCGGCATTGAGCGCGTCACGATCGGCAAAAGACTCGATACCGCGCAGCAGGGTACTGAGCAACAGCGGTGCGGCGACCAGTGAAGGGTCGCTGATGACCCAGGCACCCGCCAGTTCGGCACCCATGGGCAATTGCGTGTCGGTAAGCAGGTGGTCGACCCTTGGTAATGGCTGGTCGCTGTGCGGGTTGTCGATCAGGCGTTGCAGCCATTGCTGTTGCCCGGGGCTGATGCGTGCCGCACTCAGCGCTGCGCGCACATCCTCGGCGAAGCGCTGACTAAGCGCGTGGTGGTAAAACCAGGGTGTTGCTGATTGAGTCATGGCAAGGCTCCTTGTGCATGACCTGCCCTGCTGCATGGCAATACAGGGCAGGAAGGTGAAACAGGAGCTTATCGATGCATACCATCCAGGCTGCGCTACATAACGCTAGGGGCTGTCGACGTTTCAGCGCAGGCCGCGTTGCAGCGCCAAATCGTGTCAGGCGAGGCGAAGGACGCAGGAAATGGTCGCTCCCTTTTCAAGTCCTTCAACGACGCATGGCACGATTTGGGGCGCAACCCGCAGGGCCGTGGCTGTTTTGTCACACACACTTCAACAGACTGAAGCCTATGCAGGCCGACAAAACAGACCTCGGCGCGGTTGTGATGAAACGTCAACAGCCCCTAGTGATTACTGTGCCGGTTCAGGTAAATCGCTCGCGGCCCAACTGCGCCACCAGCAACGCCAAAGAATCCGCATTACCGAGAATGACCCGCCGACGAGCGTGCACATCGGTCAGAAATGCTCTGCGCGCCTGCGTCAGGTCTGGCTGGCCAACGAGCTTGAGAATGGTCGCAAAGACCGAGCCGTCGCTGGGTTGAAAGTCTCGCCAACCATTGCTGTCCCAGGTTCGGAACAAATTCGCCAAAGGCGTTCGATGCGACAGCGAAGCCTCACGTAACAATTGCAAATCCTGCTTGTAATCGGCCGAGAGCGGCAGGCTGTCATCAAGCAGGTCAACGGGCGGCGCGACGGCATCCATATACGCAATGTCCTGGGTTCGGCAAACCAGATGAGACAGTTCGTGCAACAGGGTAACGGCGCGAAAATGGTCGTCGGGATTGAACGCGCGAATACCGCTTTCCGACTTGAGAATATAAACCGGTGGGGTAAAGAACATATCGCTCAGGTACAGGCGTTGCAGCGGGTCGGACGTGATCACGAAAGCCGCCAGATTTTCATACCCAGGCTTGACCGTGCCGGTGACGAAACGCACTGAGTCCAGCGGCGACAGTGAAGGCTCCGACAACGCGACGAACAACTGACCGATACGGTGCCTCAGCGCGTCGATCAGCACCGTGCCCGGTGTGGTTACGCCAAAAAAGTCGTTCAGCAGGGTCTGTACCGGTAATGGCAAGCCCTCGGCGAAGGGCGCATTGAGGTTGAACAGGGCATTTTCCAGATAACCCAGCCCACGCTGGCGAGCCAGGCTGATAAACCGCGCCTGGTCACGAGACAGGGCACGGATCTGATCCATACCCCGGGCCTGCACGTTGATGATCTGCGCGACCCGGTTCTGCATCTGCTGCTCGCTGCTGACCAGCAGAGATGGAGCACCACCGCGCAAACCCAGTTCCAGACTCAGCTCCCAATGCTGGCTTGAATTCAGGCGCAGCTTCGGCCCGTTGCCATCAGGCCCCTTGATTCGCCACACGCCGTCCTGCTGGTGAACTTCATACACCTTGCCAGCGACGGCCGCATAGCGAAGCCGGGTGCCAGGGTCCTGATACAGGTTGTACAACGCGTCGTAATTCAGATCGGCCAATTCGATGTCATGCACTTCGAGCTGAGCCAGCCTTACCCTGATGTCGTTGCCCAACGATGAGTGCCGCCAGGAAAACTCTGGCAAGCGCACATGTGGGCTGGCACGGGAAACCTCGACCTGCTCACGCCGGGCCGTGACCAGCATGCCCAGTGCCGCGGAAAACTCGGACAACGCCTTGCCCCAACGTTGCTCGGCCACCGCGCCTGCCGATTCGCGCAGCAGGTTCTGGCTCTGCCAGGCACCTACCAACAGCCCCAGCCTGCCCGGCAGGAACAATAGAATCTGCTCGCCGCTCAGGGTCATGACGTGCACAAAGGACGCCCAGTCGGCCTGGGCACTGGTCACGGCCTGCTTGTGGCTGAGATCCTGGAGCAATTGCAGGGTAGCCTTGAACAGATAGCGCAACGCATTGCCTTCAACTGTTGCGCTACCGATTCTTACTTTGCCCGGTGTCCCCAGCGGCGGCTCCAGATATCCGCCAATACCCCAGGGAATGACGTGCGCCTCGGTCAGCCCGCCATTGTCATAGCGGGTCCGCGCGGCCGGCTTGAGACGCTCAAGCACCAGGGTCTGCAAAGGGCCGGCAGTGCGCAGTTGACTCAATAACTGGTCCTGATCGCGAAACTCCTTGAAGGTGAATTTATCGTTGAACAGGGTATGCAGCACCACCGGCCCCTGGCGGGAGTCGAGCGGGCCGATCAGCCAGATGCCCTCCACCTGATCAGGCGCCATGTCTGCACGCGGCACCAGCGTCAATGGGCGCAATACGACCGTCTGCCGGTGCAGCGGCTGACGGGCCTTGCCATCAGGCATATCGATAACGCTGGCGATGAAGTCGAAGGCTTGCTGGCTGAGCTCGCCTTGCAACTTGAGTTCCAGGGCCGGCAACAGTAGGCGCGCCGGTATCTGGTGCATGAACTTCAGGCGCCTTGCGGCATAATCTGCCCCACCGGGATCGAAGTGAGTGCTCAGCAATGCCTGATAACGCTTGCCGATATCCAGCCGATGCACCAATGACGTTACATAATCCGCCGTAAGCCCCATAGGCAGGGTGCCCCCACTCGCCATGCTCACACTGAGACTGGCGTCCTGGATTCTGGCGAAGTGGTTGAGAGAAAAACTCACCAGGCTCTCGCTATCGACGATCGTGGCCGCCGGTATGGCTGACGGGATGCTGCCTGGCGGTACCGGTGCAGCAACATAGCGGGTCATGGTTACATGGATATCATGCGGGTCGAGCACCTGCGCAGGAAAGTCGCGGCTCAAGGCCGCCAGCAACTGTTCAAGGGCGAAAGGGCGCAGCATGGGGATATCGGCGAGAAAATCGTCGGCGGGATTGCCATTGCCGTAGAAGGCTTCGAGCAAATGGACATAAAGCTCAAGATCGGCGTCCGCGGCCTTGTGCAGCCAATCGGGCAGTACGGCTGCGAACAGCAGATTCTGGATACGCACCGCCACCGTGTCGAGCCAGGCCCGTTGTCGATCGTTAGCCAGAACCAGATCAATGTGCCGCCGACAGGTGTCAGCCGAAAAGCGGCTTTGCCTGACCTGCTCGACGGCCGTGGCGAGGGCCCGCTGCTGACACTGCTGTTCAGCCGCTTGCAACCGTTCAATGAAATGCCCATAGACTTCGACCAGGCCCGGATGAGCCTCCTTTCCCGCCGCCAGGGACTGGTCGAGCCAGGCTTGGTCAGTTGCGTCGAACAGCTCCAGCCATCGGGCCCGCCAATCGGGCAGTACCAGACGCCGCTTGAGCCAGACCTGCAAGCTCGCCAGCGAGGGCATTGCCTGCAAACCCGACAACCGCGACCAGAACAATAGCCCTTGATCGGGGTGTGCACTGCACTGCATGACCCAGGCATCACTCAAGCCCAGCGAAATCCGTCGGCCTTCAACCTGCAGGTACACGGCATGGACCTCGGCCAGTTCATTGCCATAGACCATGCGCAAGTCACGGCCGGGACGATCCAGCACCTGCTGGAGCATGTCGAGCGCCGCCTGGGGAAATTGCCCAAGCCGCCGCGCCACCTGCAGTTCCAGGCGCAGCAAGTTGTAATGCAGCGCGCACATCATCTGGCCAGGCACTGACTGCGCATAATCCTGACGCAACGGGTGATCGAAAAACGCCGAGACCGAACCTGCGGACAACGCCAGCAGTTGAACACCGGCCTGGTCAAGCACATGCTCGAGCAATCGCGCAGTAAAGGTGGTTAGCACCTCTGGTGTCTGGCCTTGGCCGAGGACTTCACAATTGTCCGCAAGTGGCGCGTTGCGCAGGCCGGTCAGGCGCTCCAGCATCAGGTCGGTCAAGGCCAGTGGCCGGGCCGTGCTGGCCGGTTGAGGATCGTCCTGGTCACTGCCTGGGGCAAGCAAGGACGGTCCAGCCCAACGGACCCGAATCTGCTGCGCGTCAAGTGCCTTGGCGCCGCCCATAACCGCCAGCCAGGGATTCAATGCCTGCCTGGCAAGCGCCTCCAGCCGTGGACGCAACGTGCCCAGTTCCTTGAGCAAGGTATCGTGCAGCGTCACTTGCTCCATCCACGAAGGGGTCGGGCGGTACGGCCAGGCAACCGGCCCGGGCGGGTTGCTCCAGGTGTCGAGGAATCTTGCGGGTATGGCCTGCCAGCGTTCGCCCGGTTCGATGCCGCTCAGCCGTGGATCAATGAGAGTCCGCACGTCGAGGGCATCGTCAACCATGGCGAGCAGCTCACCGGCATCGTCACTGTGGCGCTTGAGCACCTCGTTCAGGTTGCGCTTCTGCAGGCCAATGATTGAGTCGATACAGTCGAGGAACAACGGCCGGGCCAGGTCGTGGCTGTGCAGTTGCAGGCCGGTGCTTGCGGTGAACAGGCGCTGGTCGTCCAGCGACAGATAATCGCGCAGTTCGCTGCGCCCGGCAGAGCTGTTGGCCAGTTGCATCAAGGCTTGCCAGTTGCCGACAAGGCGCAGGCCCTTGCCCGGCGAGTACAGCGCGTAGCCGCCCTCCAGATGAACAAGATAAAGGCTGACCAGCTTGAACGGCCCCTGCTGGGCGGCGCTCAACGAAAGCCGCTTGATCGCCACTGCGGGCTCTGCCCCGAGCGCCTGTGATCCCAACTTGAGCAACACCTGCGTATCTGTTGGCGATAACGCTTGCAGCGCCAATGCCTGATGGGTAAAGCCGTCAGCCAGTAGTTGAGCTACACGCTCGCGGCGACTCACTCGCTGTTCATCGGCAATCGCCCAGTAGTCGGCAAGCAACGCTTCATAATCACCGGTCAACTCATTGAGCTGCCACTTGAACTGTGCATCCCCAAGTGAACCCAGCTCCTCACCATGCCGGTCCAGAAAGCGCAACTGCTGGTTGTCCGGCAATGCCTCGCCAGTCAGAAGGCCAAGTACCGCCTGCTCAGGGGGCAGTACCCGAACGATGGTCTGAGCATCGGCGCCAGACTTGCCAGGCTCGGTCTCGACAATCTGCACCGTGAGCGCTTGAGGGTCGATCGCTGTTGCCGGCCAGATCGCCTGCAATCTGGGCGTGAGCATCCGGCCGATGGCCTGCTCTAGCGACGGCAGCTGTTGCAGCGTAGCCAACAGACCGTTCAAGGCCTGCACCTGGTGATCGACGATCAACAGCATGCGCTGCTCGAACAGCGAGCCTTCAAGAACCTGATACTCGAACCCCGGATTGAGCCCGCTGCGAATCGCGAAGCGTTGCGTCAGCCAAGTCGCTAGCTGACTGCGCTCGGTGAAACACTCAAGCCCGTGCGCCAGGCTGTCCAGGTACAGGGTCTCGCCCGTCGCACTGCGATGCACAAGCAGAATCGCCGAGGCCAGCGCCAACGGCACCGGCGAGCCGTCCTCCAGAATCAGACGGTGCACCACTGGCGGGTCGTCGCTGAGCAGAGGCTGCTCGACATCGGAAAATCGCTGTAGCCAGTGCGCTTGATCGGCATCGATACGTTGTGCAGCTTGTGCGGCCTGCACATGCTGCATGAACCGCTGACGTAGCGCTTCAGGGTGAAAATAAGGTGTGGCCGACATGGCAAATTTCCTTTTGCACAAGGCATCACCGGGCACGACACGCGCCGGTGATGCATCAAATGGAAAAGGAGCGTAACCAGAGTGTGACGAGCGATTGCCATACATATGGCAATCGCTGCACTGACTGACTCAGAATTTGCGGGTTTTCTCGACCCAGGCGGCGAAGGTCTCGATGAAGGTTTTCAGGAAGGCCGTGGTGCGCTCGTTGAGTTCGCCGTTTTCATCGAAGCTGGCGCCGATGTTGCCCAGGTAGGATTCAGGCTGCTGCAAGGTGGCAACGTCGAGGAATACCAGCGACTGACGCAGGTGATGGTTGGCACCAAAGCCGCCAATCGCCCCCGGCGAGGCACTAATCACCGCGCCTGGCTTGCCGCTCATCTTGCTCTGGCCGTAAGGGCGCGAACCGACGTCGATGGCGTTTTTCAGGGCACCGGGCACCGAGCGGTTGTACTCCGGGGTCACGAACAGCAGGCCATCGGCAGCGGCCAGCTCATCGCGAAAACGGGTGTAGGCGGCTGGCGGGTTGGCACCGTCGATATCTTCGTTGTACAGCGGCAGATCACCGATCTCGACGATTTTCAACTCCAGGCTCGACGGTGCCAGCCCGGCCAGGGCCAGGGCAATCTTGCGGTTGATCGACTCTTTTCTCAGGCTGCCGACCAGTACGGCAATACGATGGACCTGACTCATAAAAACTCCGGCGCTGGGTTCAAGGAAACTTGAGTTATAGACCAGCGCCCGCGCCGAATGTATGAAGCCTGTGCTTTTTTCTTTAAGCCTTGCTGCACCTTGATGCTCGGGCACAGAGCGAACCAGTCGCCGATTTGATGGTCTACAGCCGCGATTGACAGGTAATTATGCGGTTATTTTCAGAGGTTCAAGGCAAATGGCTTCAGTTCTGGTCGGGCAGTTTCAAGCAAGAGATGCCGAAGGTCGCGTCTATCCGGTGCACGAATTCCAGGAGGCGCAGATTGATGGGGTCGGCGGCGCAACTGTGGTGACCACGTATCGGTTGGCGATTGGCGACCGGGTCAATCACCTGGGCGGCGACGAGTTCGAGCTGGTACAAAATGGCGTGAAGATGACCCGCATCCCTTGAGCGGGTCTCAGCCTGCGGGAAAGATCAGGTACCAGAAAATCGCCACCTCGCGAGTCTGCGGATCAATCCCGCGATAACTCAGGTGGTCGATTCCACCCACCACAAAACCGAATTTCTCATACAACCGGCAGGCGTCCAGATTGTTGTTCTGGGTTTCAAGCATGATGCCTGCCAGGTTGTGCTTCTCGCTCCACCCTCTGGCACTTTCCAGCAGCGAGCGGGCCACGCCATTGCGGCGGGCCGGCACGTCCACCGCCAGTTCATCTATATAGGCAAAGCCGTTCCAGTGTGGCCGGATCGCCAGATGGCCGACCGGCTGATCGTCCAGCCAGGCCACCAGCACGGTGGCGTTGGTCGATTCGCGCCGCCGGCCGAACTCTTCTGAGTCAACCCCGTAGTCTTTTTCAAACGGCTTGACCTGCTCAAGCGGCCAGTCAGCCACCGGCTTACCGAGCCGAACCGTGGCGAAACTGCGCACCATGAAGGTGAACACGCCGTTGAGCAGGTAGTCCTCGAACTGCTCGTCGGCGGGACGAATCGCCAGGGCCGGATGGATTTTCATACGGGGCGGCTCAGAGGCTGGTCAGCTGGCCGACTGCCCGGCTTCCTGCATCTGCACCCACAGTGCCGGAGCGCCGGCGGCCTTGGCGATGATCGCCATGCGCGCCTCGTGAGCCGCCAGATCATCCGCGCTGGCACGCAAGATGCGCCCGGCAGGCCGGTCGGCTGGCAGACGACGAATTTCACTTGGGCGATCCGAGCCTCCGTCACCGCCATCGGCACCCTGCCCCGACAACGACAGCGTGGTCTGCCCGCCGGTCATGGCCAGGTAGACGTCGGCCAGAATTTCCGAGTCGAGCAATGCGCCGTGCAGCTCACGGCCAGAGTTGTCTACGTCATAGCGTTTGCACAGTGCATCAAGGCTGTTGCGCTGGCCGGGGTGGCGCTCACGGGCCATGGCCAGGGTATCGAGCACCGTGCAGTAACGGCTGACGTCGGCCCGATCCTGCTGCCCCAGCAAGGCGAATTCGTTATTGATGAAGCCAACGTCGAACGTCGCGTTGTGGATGATCAGTTGCGCGCCGCGAATGAACTCGTAGAACTCGTCGGCGACCTCGGCAAACCGCGGCTTGCCGACCAGGAATTGGTCAGTGATACCGTGCACGCCAATTGCCCCCTCATCGCTTTCGCGGTCAGGTTGCAGGTAGACGTGAAAGTGCCGACCGGTCAGGCGCCGGCCAATCAACTCGACACAACCGATCTCGATGATCCGGTGACCTTCAGTCACCGGCATGCCGGTGGTTTCGGTATCGAGCACGATCGAACGATTATCAAGGTTTTGCGATGACATATTCTGTTGCCTCTTGTGCAGGCCCGAATATTAGCATGGGTTCACACAGTGCGCGGTCGGCAGCACTGCCCCGGCAGCACTTCAAGGGTACCTCTAAAAACGTAGGCGAGGCAGTCAGCGCTAGGCGAAATCAGGCGAAAAACGGTCGGAGTCGCGCTCGACTTTACGGGTTGTAAATGAGCATTTTGATTGGGAGGCACTCCGTCGGACTCGCGCACGAGCCTGATTTCAACAACGCGATGGCGCGCGTAACGCCGCAGGCGCCCAGCCAGCAGGTAGTTTTTAGAGGTGCCCGTCAGGCCTTGCCGCGCACCTCATCCACACCACGATTGGCGAGCTGGTCGGCACGCTCGTTGCCGGGGTGGCCGATGTGGCCGCGCACCCATTTCCACTCCACCTGATGACGGCTGACCTGCTCATCGAGTTGCTGCCAGAGGTCGGCATTTTTCACCGGCTCTTTGGCAGCCGTCTTCCAGCCGCGCTTTTTCCAGTTGACCATCCACTCGGTGATGCCTTTCATCACGTACTGCGAGTCGGTGACCAGGGTCACTTCGCAGGGGCGCTTGAGCGCTTCGAGGCCGCGAATCGCGCCGGTCAGTTCCATGCGGTTGTTGGTGGTGTTGGCTTCGCCACCCCAGAGTTCCTTTTCCTGGCCCTTGTAAACCAGCAGCGCGCCCCAGCCCCCAGGGCCAGGGTTGCCCTTGCAGGCGCCGTCGGTAAAAAGTTCTATGCGTTCACTCATGGCTGTATTCCGAATTCAAAAAACCTGGGCATCGGCAGCCAGTAACCGCTCAAGGCTCACAACCGTCACGGTTGACCTTGGCCAGCGGCAACGGAATCAGCTTGCCCATGGGCTCGCGACGTGGCTGGCGCAATGGCCGCAGGCCGACCACCAGCTTGCGCGCCACCAGCAGGTAAAAGCCGCCACCCAATGCCTGACCGCTGGTGCTCCAGCGCTCCATGCCTTGCAAGCGCGTCTGCCACTTGGCCGATGCAAACGGCGGACGATAACACCCGAAGCGGCGCTTCTCCAGCGCAAAGCCCAGCAGGTTGAGCCAGTCGGCCACCCTTGACGGCGCAATACAGCGTGCTTTGCGCAAGGCGTCGCGGGCAAACACCCGGCGCATGCCCCAACTGCTCCAGGGGTTGATACCGACGATCAGCAAATGCCCGCCGGGACGCACACTGCTGGCCGCTTCACGCAACAAGCCGTGGGGAGACAGGCAGAAATCCAGGCCATGTTGCAGCACCACCACATCGGCCGCGTGCTCGCATAACGGCCAGGCCTGTTCTTCGCAGACGATTTCCATCCCCGGCAACGGCGCACCGAGACGCACGCTGCGCTGAATTTGCACGGCCTGCGGCGGCGTCTGTTGCGCCGGGCCGTAATGCACCAGGTAACCGCCGAAAAACCGCGCCAGTTCTTCTTCCAGAGCACGCCGTTCTTCTTCAATCAGCATGCGCCCCAACGGCCCGTCCAGCCACTCACGGGCCACACAGGTCAACTCCAGCCATTGCGGATCGGCCTGGGCGAAGGATTGATCGATCATGGGATATGTTCCTCCGGGACTCGCAGCGCCAGCTGGACGCTTTGAGCGATACAGGGCAGGCATGGCTTGTGGCCGCTTGCTCGACGGGCATCAATACGTGTGTCTAAGGGTGGCCTACAAAATGGCTGCACTCGGCAATATTGCGTTGAAATCAGCCTCAAGATGCTCATGTACGTTATGTACGCTGCGCTTTTTCGCCTGACCTCGCCTTGTCTTGCCTTCATTCGCCTATTTTGTAAACAGCCCCTAAGATGCACTATTGTTTCCCGCCAAGCGAATTGCGCCATGATACAGATCCACGCCCTGCCCGCTTTCAGTGACAACTACATCTGGTTGTTACAAGACCTTTCGACCCGACGCTGTGCGGTGGTCGACCCGGGTGATGCCGCGCCGGTGCTTGGCTGGCTGCAGGCCAACCCTGACTACCAACTGAGTGACATCCTGATCACTCATCATCATAACGATCATGTCGGCGGCGTGGCGGCGATCAAGGCGATCACTGATGCACGGGTCTATGGGCCGGCCGGCGAGACGATTCCGGCGCGCGATGTCGCGCTGCACGACAACGACCGTATCGAGGTACTGGGGTTGGCGCTGCAGGTCATTCTGGTCCCTGGTCATACCGCCGGGCATATCGCCTTCTATCATGAAGGCCCTGAAAAGCCCCTGCTGTTCAGCGGCGACACCCTGTTTGCCGCCGGTTGTGGCCGGTTGTTCGAGGGCACCCCCGAGCAGATGCACACCTCCCTGAGCCGCCTGGCCGCCCTGCCCGACCATACGGCCATCTACTGCGCCCATGAATATACCCTGAGCAACCTGCGCTTCGCCCAGGCCGTGGAACCGGACAACGCTGACATCACCCAGCGTCTGGCGCAGGTCAGCCAATTGCGAAGCATGGACCGCATCAGCCTGCCGTCACAACTGGGTCTGGAGCGCCTGACCAACCCATTTATCCGGGTCCATGTAACATCCGTTAAAGAAAAAGCGGACGAGTGGAACGGCCGGGACAATGCCTCGCCCAGTGAGGTATTTGCCAGCCTGCGCGACTGGAAAAACAAGTTTTGACACACCCGCTCATCTACGGAAAACCCCGTAAAGGTTGACCATCGCGGGGTCCCTTCCTAGAATCGCCCGACATTTTTTCCTGGAAACACCCCCGGACAATGTCGTCATCTACTGGAAAACCCGCGAATTCCGCCACCTTGACGCGCCTGGCACAGGCCATCGCGGTGACCGCCAGCGCACTGTTGGCAGGCTGCCAGAGCACCGGCCAGACGACTGGTCAGGTCGAGCACGACGGCACCTACCGCAGCAAGGCCAACCTGGCGACGGGCATCAAGCAGAAGCCGATCTTCGTCAATCCGACCCCCGCCGCCCAGGCCGAACCGCAAGATGTATGGGAGCGGATGCGGCTGGGTTTCCAGTTGCAACAAGGCGACAACCTGAACCCGCGCATCGATCAGCAGCGCCTGTGGTTCGCCAACAACCCGTCGTTCCTTGAGACTGCCGGTGAGCGTGGCAGCCTGTACATGCACTACATTGTCGAGCGCCTCGAAGAACGCAACATGCCGCTCGAGCTGGCGCTGCTGCCGGTGATTGAAAGCGCCTACAACCCGATGGCGATTTCCCGCGCCCAGGCGGTCGGCCTGTGGCAGTTCATCCCGTCCACCGGGCGTTACTTCAACCTGCGCCAGACCAGCTTTTATGATGGCCGCCGCGACATCCAGGCTTCGACCAATGCGGCCCTCGACTACCTGACCCGCCTGCATGACATGTTCAACGGTGACTGGCTGCTGGCCCTGGCGGCCTATAACGCCGGTGAAGGCACGGTCAGCCGGGCCATTGAGCGCAACGACAAACTCAACCTGCCCACCGACTACTGGAACCTGCCCCTGCCGCAGGAAACCCGTGATTATGTGCCTAAACTGTTGGCCCTCTCACAGGTGGTCCTGACTCCGGCAGCCTATGGTGTGAACCTCACGCCGATCGCCAACGAACCCTACTTTGAAGTCGTCGAGCTGAACAAGCGCGTCGACCTGTCCAAGGTCGCGAGCCTGGCCGACATCGACGAAGACGAACTGATCCAGCTCAATCCGGCGTTCAAGAAGCGCCTGACCGTTGATGGCCCACAGCACCTGCTGGTGCCGACCTCCAAGGCTCAGCTGCTGGCAGCCAACCTGCCCAACCTGCAGCCGGCCGAGCTGATGCAATGGCAGCATTACCGGGTCCGCCGCGGCGACACCCTGGACAGCCTGGCCAAGCGTTATCAGGTATCGGTCAGTTCACTCAAAGGCAACAACCAGTTGTCAGGCAACAGCCTGAAGGTCGGCCAGTCACTGAATATCCCGCTGCAACCGGGCGGCACAGCGAAACCGGCGTTCGAGCTGGTCGCCAGTGAAGACAAACCGAGCCGTTCGCGCACCTACCGGGTCAAGAGCGGCGACAACCTGTCGAGCATCGCCCGCGCCAACAAGGTCGATGTCGAAGCCCTGCAACGCTGGAACAAGCTCTCTGGTCATCGCCTGCAAATCGGCCAGTCGCTGGTCATTCAGGACAATAGCCGGGCAGCCGGCAAAGCCGTTGCGGCGGCCAGCGCCAAGACCGCCGAAGGCAAGCCGGTGCAGTACAAGATCCAGAAAGGCGATTCCATGTACCTGGTGGCCAAACGCTTCAATGTCGAGATGAAGCATCTCAAGCGCTGGAATCCACGCAGTGGCCAGGCACTGCGCCCCGGCCAGACCCTGACGGTTTATCTACCGCGTTGATCAGCCACGACGGACAGGCGTCGTGCTGTGCCGCAGTCTTTTTCCAGACAGGACAAACTGCTACTGTTAGCGGCCCAGAGCCCAAGCCGTGCGCAATGTGATTCGTCCCATCCTGTTAGCCATCAGCCTGGGCTTGAGCTCCAATGCCAGCGCCGCCATCAGCGAAAGCCATGGCTACGCGCAGTTTGGTGCGCTCAAGTACCCGGCCAGCTTTACCCACTTCGACTGGGTCAATCCCGAGGCGCCGAAAAACGGCACCTTGCGGATCATGGCATTCGGCACCTTCGACACCCTGAACCCTTATACCTTCAAGGGCACCAGCCCGGTCGAGACCGGCAACTTCCTGCAGTACGGCGTCAATGAACTGAATGAACCGCTGATGGTGGGCACCGGTGCTTACGACCCGTCCGGCGATGAGCCGACCTCCAGTTACGGGCTGATCGCCCGCAGTGTCGAGTACAGCGAGGACCGTAGCTGGGTGGTCTACAACCTGCGCCCGCAAGCCCGTTTTCATGATGGCCAGCCGATCACGGCTTATGATGTGGCGTTCTCTTATCGCACCCTGCTCAAGGACGGCCACCCACAGTACCGCACCGCCTTGCAGGAAGTGCAGCGGGTCGACATTCTCAACCGTCACCGCATCCGCTTCGTGTTCAAACGGGTTGGCAATCCACTGCTGATCATGCGCCTGGGCGAGATGCCGGTGCTGCCCCAGCATTACTGGAAAGACCGCGACTTCAAGGCCACCACCTTCGACCCGCCGCTGGGCAGCGGCCCGTACCGGATCAGCAACGTCCAGCCCGGTCGCCAGTTGATCTTCGAGCGGGTCAAGGATTACTGGGCCAAAGACCTGCCGGTCAATCGCGGCAAATACAATTTCGACCGGGTCGAAGTGGAGTTCTACCGCGACAGTGAGGTGGCCTTCGAAGCCTTCAAAGCCGGTGAGTTCGACATTTATATCGAGCACCAGGCCAAGAACTGGGCCAACGGCTACAACTTCGCAGCGCTGCAACGTGGCGAGGTTGTCAGGGCTGCCATAGCCCACCAGATCCCGACCCAGACCCAGGGTCTGTTCATGAACACCCGGCGCGGCACCTTCAGCGACGTGCGGGTGCGCGAAGCACTGGGGCTGATGTTCAATTTCGAGTGGACCAACCGGGCACTGTTCAGCAATGCTTACCAGCGCTCGACCAGCTATTACCCCAACAGCGAGTTTTCCGCCAGCGGGCTGCCCAGTGGCCGCGAATGGCTGATGCTATCCCAGTACCGCGAGCGCCTGCCGGCCAGCCTGTTCAACCAGCCGTTCAGCCTGCCTGCCAGCGACGGTGGCGGCCTCCCGCGCGAGACACTGCGCAAGGCTCTGGCGCTGCTCGGCGAAGCCGGCTGGACATTCTCCGGGCAACGCCTGGTCAACGCCCAACAGCAACCGCTGCGCTTCGAAATCCTGCTGGTCAATCCCAACCTGGAGCGCATCCTGCAGCCTTATGTAGAGGATCTGCGGCGCATCGGCATCGACGCAGGGCTGCGAACCGTGGACCGCGCCCAGTACAAGCAGCGCCTGGACCGTTTCGATTTCGACATGATCCTCATGACCCTGTCGCAGACCCTGAGTCCGGGCCTGGAACAGTGGCAGTACTTTCATTCCAGCCAGGCCGCCGTGAATGGCAGCAAGAACTACGCGGGCATTAGCAGCCCGGTGGTCGACGGCCTGCTCAACCAGTTGCTCGCAGCCTCCAGCCGCGAAGATCAGGTCGCCGCAGCCAGGGCACTTGACCGGGTTTTGCTGTCAGAGCACTACATGATTCCCAACTGGTATCTGAACAACCACCGCCTGGCCTGGCGCAATCGCTTCGCCATGGTCACCACGCCGCCCTATACCCTGGGCTTGCGCGCGTGGTGGCTCAAGCCTCAGGAGAACACCCGATGAACCCGATGCGTACGCTGTTGGCCAGCGCCGGCAGCCTGTTGCTGGTGGCCCTGGCCTGCACCGCCCAGGCTGCTCCCCAGCATGCCGTGACCCTGTACGACGAAGCGCCCAAGTACCCGGCGAACTTCAAGCATTTCGATTACGTGAACCCCGATGCGCCCAAGGGCGGGACCTTTCGCCAGGCCGGGTTCGGCAGCTTCGACAGCCTCAACCCCTTCATCAGCAAGGGCACAGCCGCCGCCGATATCAGCATGATCTACGACACTCTGGCGCGCTCCAGCCTCGATGAGCCGCTCACCGAATATGGCCTGATCGCTGAAAAAATCGAAAAAGCCCCTGACAACATGTGGGTGCGTTTCTATCTGCGCCCCCAGGCGCGCTTTCACGATGGCCACCCGATTCGTGCCGAAGACGTCGAGTTCACCTTCAATACCCTGATCAAGGACGGTGCGCCGCTGTACCGCGCCTACTATGCCGGCATCGACAAGGTCATCGTCGAAGACCCGTTGCGAGTCAAATTCGTCTTCAAGGACAGCCACAGCCGTGAGCTGCCACTGATCATCGGCCAGTTGCCGGTATTGCCCAAGCATTTCTGGGCGACGCGCGACTTCACCAAGGGCAATCTTGAATTGCCGCTGGGCAACGGGCCGTACAAGGTCACCCAGGTCAAGGCCGGTCGCTCGCTGCGCTTCGAGCGGGTCAAGGACTACTGGGCCAAGGATCTGCCGGTTAACCGTGGGCTGTACAACTTCGATGTGATGACCGTTGACTACTACCGCGACCCCGATGTGGCCCTGGAGGCGCTCAAGGCCGGGCAGTATGACTACCGCGAAGAAAACGCTGCAAAGAACTGGGCCAGCGCCTATGACGTGCCGGCGGTGCGTGACGGACGCCTGATCAAGGAAGAGCTGCCCAACGGCAACCCGCAAGGCATGCAGGGCTTCATCCTCAACCTGCGTCGCCCGGTGTTCCAGGACCCAAGGGTGCGCGAAGCACTGACCTTGCTGTTCGATTTCGAGTGGACCAACAAGCAGCTATTCAGCGGCTCCTACACCCGTACCCGCAGCTACTTCGACAACTCGGAAATGGCCTCCAGCGGACTGCCCACCGGTGAAGAGCTGAAACTGCTTGAAGCGCTGCGCGGCAAGATTCCTGAGCGGGTATTCACCGAGCCCTTCACGCTGCCGGTCAACGACGGCAGCGGCATGATCCGCCCGCAATTGCGCCGCGCCTACCAGCTGTTGCAGGAGGCTGGCTGGCAGATCAAGGATGATCGCATGACCGACGCCCAGGGCAACCCGGTGAAGCTTGAGTTCCTGATGGTGCAGACCGCCTTCGAGCGGGTCATGCTGCCCTACAAACGCAACCTCAAGGATCTGGGGATTGAACTGTCGATCCGTCGGGTCGATGTCGCCGAATACATGAACCGCCTGCGCTCACGGGACTTCGACATGATCGTCAGCAGCTTCCCGCAGTCCAGCTCGCCGGGCAATGAACAGCGCGAATTCTTCCACTCGGTCAGCGCCGACCGTCCCGGCAGCCGTAACTACATGGGCCTGAACGATCCGGCAGTCGATGCATTGGTTGACGGCCTGATCCGCGCCGACTCGCGCGAAAGCCTGGTGGCCCATACCCGTGCCCTGGACCGGGTGCTGCTGTGGGGCTTTTACGTGGTGCCCAACTGGCATATCAAAAGCTGGCGTATCGCTTACTGGGACCACCTGGCGCATCCGCAAGCCAAGGCGCTGTCGGACATCGGCCTGAGCAGTTGGTGGGCCAAGCCGGATGTCCAGCCGGCACCGCCAAGCCAGCCGCCAGTCAGCGAAGACGACAGCACCGGCGACACCGCCACCGGCAACGAGGAACGCTGAAATGCTGGCTTATATCCTGCGGCGCCTGCTGCTGATCATTCCGACCCTGCTGGGCATCCTGATCATCAACTTCATTATCGTCCAGGCCGCCCCTGGCGGGCCGGTGGAACAGACGATCGCCAAGCTCGAAGGCTTCGACGGGGCCACCAGCCGCATCGGCGGCGGTGGCTCGGAGGTCGGCGTGGCCGGCTCCAGCTACCGGGGTGCCCAAGGCCTGGACCCGGCTTTGATCGAAGAAATCGAGCGTATGTACGGCTTCGACAAACCGGCGCCGGAACGCTTGTGGATCATGATCAAGAACTACGCCCAACTGGACTTCGGCACCAGTTTCTTCCGCGACGCCAAGGTCACCGACCTGATTCTGGAAAAGATGCCGGTTTCAATTTCGCTGGGGTTATGGAGCACCCTGATCATGTACCTGGTGTCGATCCCGCTGGGGATCGCCAAGGCCACCCGGCACGGCAGCCAATTCGACGTGTGGACCAGTTCGGCCATCGTCGTGGGGTATGCGATCCCGGCGTTCCTGTTCGCGATTCTGTTGATCGTGCTGTTCGCCGGTGGCAGTTATCTGGACTGGTTCCCGCTACGCGGCCTGACCTCGAACAACTTCGATGAGCTGAGCACCACCGGCAAATTGCTGGATTACTTCTGGCATCTGGTGCTGCCGATCACCGCGCTGGTCATTGGTAACTTCGCGACCCTGACCCTGCTGACCAAAAACAGCTTCCTCGACGAAATCAGCAAGCAATACGTGATCACCGCCAAGGCCAAGGGCCTGAGCAACAACCGGGTGCTGTACGGCCATGTATTCCGCAACGCCATGCTGCTGGTGATTGCCGGCTTTCCGGCGGCGTTCATTGGCATATTTTTCACCGGTTCCTTGCTGGTCGAGGTGATCTTCTCGCTCGACGGTCTGGGCCTGATGAGTTTCGAGTCGGCCATCAACCGCGACTATCCGGTGGTGTTCGGCACCCTGTTCATCTTCACCCTGCTGGGCCTGGTGGTGAAACTGATCGGCGATCTGACCTATACCCTGGTCGACCCGCGCATCGACTTCGAAAGCAGGGAGCATTGATATGCCGTTGTCCCCCCTCAATCGCCGCCGCTTCGAGCGCTTCAAGGCCAACCGCCGTGGCTGGTGGTCTCTGTGGCTGTTCATGGCCCTGTTCGTCCTCAGCCTGGGCGCTGAATTGATCGCCAATGACAAACCGCTGGCAGTGCGTTACGACGGCCAGTGGTACTTTCCGGTGTTCGAGCGCTACCCGGAAACCACCTTCGGCGGCGAGTTTCCGCTGGAAGCCAATTACAAAAGCCCCTATATCCAGGACCTGCTCGCCGCCAAAGATGGCTGGACGCTTTGGGCACCGATCCCCTACAGCTACCAGAGCATCAACTACGACCTGAAAGTCCCCGCCCCGGCTCCGCCGTCACCGGACAACTGGCTGGGCACCGATGACCAGGGCCGCGATGTACTGGCCCGGGTCATCTATGGCTTTCGTATTTCGGTGCTGTTCGCATTGACCCTGACGCTGCTCAGCTCGGTCATCGGCGTGATTGCCGGTGCGCTGCAAGGCTTCTATGGCGGCTGGGTCGACCTGCTGGGCCAGCGGTTTCTGGAAGTCTGGTCGGGCCTGCCGGTGCTTTACCTGCTGATCATTCTTGCCAGCTTCGTACAACCCAACTTCTGGTGGCTGCTGGGCATCATGCTGCTATTTTCGTGGATGAGCCTGGTTGACGTGGTGCGCGCCGAGTTTCTGCGCGGCCGCAATCTTGAATACGTGCGTGCAGCCCGGGCACTGGGCATGCGCGATGGCGAAATCATGTTCCGGCACATTCTGCCCAACGCGATGATCTCGACCATGACCTTCATGCCGTTTATCCTCACCGGCGCCATCGGCACCCTGACCGCACTGGATTTTCTCGGCTTCGGCCTGCCAGCCGGCGCACCGTCGCTCGGCGAGCTGGTCGCCCAGGGCAAGGCCAACCTGCAGGCCCCCTGGCTGGGCATCAGCGCCTTTGCGGTACTGGCGATCATGCTTAGCCTGCTGGTGTTCATCGGTGAATCGGCCCGCGACGCCTTCGACCCAAGGAAATGACATGAGCCAGGACAATCTGATCGAAATCCGCGACCTGGCGGTCGAATTCACCACCGGTGATAACCGTCAGCGCGTGGTCGAAGGCGTTAATCTGGATATCCGCCGGGGTGAAACCCTGGCGTTGGTCGGCGAAAGCGGCTCGGGCAAGTCAGTCACCGCGCATTCGATTCTGCGCCTGCTGCCCTACCCTATCGCCAGCCATCCCAAAGGCAGCATCCGCTATGCCGGCGAAGACCTGCTGAGCCTCAGTGAAAAACGCCTGCGCGGCCTGCGCGGCAACCGCATCGCGATGATCTTCCAGGAGCCGATGACCTCGCTCAATCCGCTGCATTCGGTGGAGAAGCAGATCAATGAGGTGCTCGCCCTGCACAAGGGGCTGACCGGTCAGGCGGCGCGTAAACGGACGCTGGAGCTGCTGGAGCTGGTGGGTATCAGCGAGCCGCACAAGCGACTCAAGGCCTTGCCCCATGAGCTGTCTGGCGGCCAGCGCCAACGAGTCATGATTGCCATGGCGCTGGCCAACGAGCCGGAGCTACTGATCGCCGACGAACCGACCACCGCGCTGGACGTCACGGTGCAGCTGAAAATCCTCGAACTGCTCAAGCAGTTGCAGGCCCGTCTGGGCATGGCGCTGCTGCTGATCAGCCACGATCTGAACGTGGTTCGACAAATAGCCCATCGGGTATGTGTCATGCAGCGCGGTTCCATCGTCGAACAGGCATCGTGCGAACAATTGTTCCGTTCGCCCCGGCACCCGTACACCCAAATGCTGATCAATGCCGAGCCCAGTGGTGGCCCGGTGGCCAATGTGCCAGGCAAGCCGTTACTGGAAGTCGAGAACCTGCGGGTCTGGTTCCCGATCAACAAAGGCCTGTTCAAACGCACTGTCGATCACGTCAAGGCGGTCGATGGCGTAGACTTCAGCCTGCTGCAGGGGCAGACACTGGGGATCGTCGGGGAAAGCGGATCAGGCAAGTCCACGCTGGGCCTGGCGATTTTGCGGCTATTGAGCAGCGAAGGCGCCATACGGTTTCAAGGGCAGCCCCTGAACGGGCTGACGCAGCAGCAGGTTCGTCCGTTGCGGCGGCAGATGCAGGTGGTGTTCCAGGACCCGTTTGGCAGCCTGAGCCCGCGCATGTCAGTGGCTGAAATCGTGGGTGAAGGTTTACGCATTCACAACATCGGCAGCGCCCAGGAACAACAGGTCGCGATCGTCGAAGCACTCAAAGAGGTAGGCCTGGACCCGGAAACCCGGCACCGCTACCCCCACGAGTTCTCCGGCGGGCAACGACAAAGAATCGCCATTGCCCGGGCATTGGTGTTAAAACCGGCGCTGATTCTGCTGGACGAGCCCACTTCGGCGCTCGACCGGACCGTCCAGCGCCAGGTAGTCGAGCTGCTACGCTCGCTGCAAGCCAAGTACAACCTGACCTATCTGTTCATCAGTCATGACCTGGCTGTGGTCAAGGCGCTGAGCCATCAACTGATGGTGGTCAAGCAAGGCAAAGTGGTCGAACAAGGTGCGGCAGAGGCTGTTTTCGCCGCACCGCAACATCCTTACACACAGCAGTTGCTGGAAGCCGCCTTCATGGCACCAGTAGCTGTCGATTAACCTGAAGAGGAACAACACATGGGTTTTCTCGCCGGTAAGCGCGTCCTGATCGTCGGTGTCGCCAGTAAACTGTCCATCGCATCCGGCATCGCTGCCGCCATGCACCGGGAAGGTGCAGAGCTTGCCTTCACTTATCAGAACGACAAGCTCAAGGGCCGTGTCGAAGAATTCGCCGCTGGCTGGGGTTCGAGCGCCGAGCTGTGCTTCCCTTGCGATGTGGCCAGCGATGAAGAAATCGCCAAGGTCTTTGAAGAGCTGGGCAAGAAGTGGGATGGTCTGGACGTGATCGTGCACTCGGTTGGCTACGCCCCGGGCGACCAGCTCGATGGCGACTTCACCGACGCCACCACCCGTGAAGGTTTCCGCATCGCTCACGACATCAGCGCTTACAGCTTCGTGGCACTGGCCAAAGGCGGTCGTGAGCTGATGAAAGGCCGCAATGGCAGCCTGCTGACCCTGTCGTACCTGGGCGCCGAGCGCACCATGCCAAACTACAACGTGATGGGCATGGCCAAGGCCAGCCTGGAAGCCGGTGTACGTTACCTGGCCGGCAGCCTGGGCGCTGAAGGCACTCGCGTCAACGCCGTGTCGGCTGGCCCGATCCGCACCCTGGCCGCTTCCGGCATCAAGAACTTCCGCAAGATGCTGGCCGCCAACGAGGCCCAGACCCCACTGCGCCGCAACGTGACCATCGAAGAAGTCGGCAACGCCGCCGCCTTCCTGTGCTCGGACCTGGCATCGGGCATCAGCGGTGAAATCATGTACGTCGACGGTGGCTTCAACACCACTGCGATGGGCAACATCGAAGAGTAATCGGCAAGCCGCTTACTCAGACGCAAAAAAAGAAGGCCGCCCCTAGGGGCGGCCTTTTTTTGCGCTGTAGGAGCTGCTTCAGCAGCGAAGGCCTTGGCACCATTCGCGGCTGAAGCCGCTCCTACACAGCTAACGTTAGAACTTCTCGATCTTGGCCTTGTGCTCCAGCTCGGCACGATAGGCCGAGAAATCCTGCTGCCCGGCACGCGATGCCAGGAAGCGGCGGTACTGGGCCTTTTCCTCGTCAGACGGCGCAGCGGCCTGGTTGACGCCCTTGAGGCGCACAATCACGAAGCTGCCGTCACGAGCGCTCAGGCTGGCGTACTCGGACTTGTCCTGGCCTTCAGGCTTGGGCATACGGAACAGGGTCTGCAACACAGCCGGATCGACACCGTCTTGACCGCGGCTGACCGCTTCCAGAACCTTCCACTCGATACCATCCTGGCGCGCAGCCAGCGCAACCTTGCCATCGCGCAGGCCGGCGAGCAGCGCCTCGCCCTTGGCTTTGGCCGCAGCGGCAGCCTTGTCATGGACCAACTGGTTACGAATGGCGCCGGCCACTTGTTCCAGTGGCAGTTGCTGAGGCTGCAGGTGCTCCTTGGCGCGCACCACCAGCACGGTGTCAGGATCAAGTTCCAGCACGTTGCTGTTGGAACCCTCTTCCAGCACTTGCGGACTGAACGCTGCCTGGATCACCGCACGGTTGGCTGTCAGACCTTCACCACCTTCACGCCCGAACGCCGCGGTGGTCTGGACCTTGAGCCCCAGATCCTGAGCCGGCTGGCTCAGATCGGCAGACTCAAATGCCGCGTCCTGCAGTTGCTTGGTGACTTCGACGAACTTCTGCTCAACCTGTTGCGATTTCAGGTCGGCGGTCAGCTTGTCCTTGAGGCTGGCGAAGCTCGGCACCGAAGGTGCTTCAACGCCCAGCAGCTTGATCAGGTGCCAGCCGTAATCGCTGCGTACCGGCTGCGAGACCTGGTCCTTGTTCAGCGCGTACAGGGCATCTTCGAAAGCCGGGTCGTATACCCCCTTGCCGGCGTAACCCAGATCACCGCCCTTGGTGGACGATCCCGGATCCTGAGAGAACTCTTTGGCCAGGGCGGCAAAGTCTTCACCTTTGGCCAGGCGCTGCTGGATTTCTTCCAGTTTGGCCTTGGCCTGCTGATCGTTAACCTTGTCGCCAACTTCGATCAGGATGTGCGCAGCCCGACGCTGTTCGGTCAGATTGGCAATTTCCTGCTGGTAAGCGGCCTGCAGGTCTGCATCCTTGACCTGAACCTTGTCAAAGAACGCCGACTTCTTCAGCTCGATATAGTCCAGAACCACTTGCTCGGGGCTCATGAACTCCTTGGCGTGCTGATCGTAGTGGGCCTTGACCTCGTCATCGCTTACCGAAACGCCAGCAGTATTGGCAGCAATGGTCAGGGTGGCCGAATCACGGGTCTGCTTCTCCAGTCGGGCAAACGCCTCGACCTGGGCATCGGTCACGAACGCGCTGCCAGCGATACCGGCACGGGTCTGAGCGATGAGCATTTCCTGGGTCAGCATCTGCCGGAACTGCAGACGGCTATAGCCCAATTGACGAATGACCTGATCAAACCGGTCGGCACTGAATTTGCCATCGACCTGGAACTCAGGCGTCATCAACAGTTGCTGGTCAACGGCGGCTTCGGAAAAGGCGAACTTGTCGTCTGCGGCTGCCTGCAACAGCAGTTTGCGCTCGATCAGGCCCTTGAGAGCCGATTCACGCAGCAGCTTTTCGTCCAGCAGCGCAGGATCGAAGTCCTTGCCCAACTGCTGAGCCAATTGCTGAGCCAGCTGGCGACGTTGCATATCGACCGCTTGACTCAATTCGTTTTGGGTCACCTCTTCGCCATTCACCTCGGCAGCATTCTGCTTGCTGCTCGAAGAGGTGAACATCGCTTCGATGCCCGTCAGGGCCATCAGCGCAACGATGATCCCGATAATGGTTTTGGCAATCCAGCCTTGGGAATTGTCCCTGATGTTCTGCAGCATGCGTCCCCCAGAACGGTTGAACTCACGAACCAACCGCGGAGCGTGGGTAGAAAGCGGATAGAAGAAAGGCGCATCCGAGGATGCGCCTTCCCGTAAATCGCGTAGCGGAAGGTCTCGAACCTTCCGCGACCGGTTCGCGAATACACGCGAACCAGCGCGTCAAGGCTTGAAAGAAACTTAGTTGACAGCTTCTTTCAGGGCCTTGCCGGCTTTGAATACTGGCTTCTTGGCCGCTGGAATTTCCAGGGTCTTGCCAGTCTGCGGGTTACGACCTACACGGGCAGGACGGTCAGTAACGGAGAACGTACCAAAGCCAACCAGAACAACCGAGTCGCCAGCCTTCAGAGCGCCAGTGACGGATTCGATCACTGCGTCCAGCGCACGGCCAGCAGCAGCTTTCGGGATATCAGCAGATGCAGCGATAGCATCAATCAGTTCCGACTTGTTCACTCTAAGTCCCCTTATCTCTATATGGAGTATGTTTCTAAGTTTTTGGTGTTAAGCAAAACGAGCGCTGAGGGTCTTCAAATACTGGCCTGAAAGAGCCGCTTTATAACAAGCGCTCCAAAAAGCTGTCAAGAAAGCCCACTCAGACTTAATGCGTGCTAATTCTTTCCTTAGAGTCAGACTCGCGCTTTTCGTCCTTCGCCACCCTGTCGGGAGCTACATCCGGCAAGGGCTCAGGGGCGTATTGCAGCGCAATTTGCAGGACTTCGTCAATCCATTTAACGGGCTTGATCTGCAAGTCTTGCTTTATGTTGTCAGGAATTTCCTTCAAATCGCGTACGTTTTCTTCGGGAATGATTACAGTCTTGATCCCGCCACGATGTGCGGCGAGTAACTTTTCCTTCAGACCGCCAATCGCCAGTACCTGACCACGCAGGGTGATCTCACCGGTCATCGCCACATCGGCGCGCACCGGGATCTGGGTCAGGGCCGACACCAACGCGGTGCACATGCCGATACCGGCGCTCGGGCCATCCTTGGGGGTTGCCCCTTCAGGCATGTGGATGTGCGTATCGTGCTTCTCATGGAAGTCCGACGCAATCCCCAGGCTCTTGGCACGGCTACGTACCACCGTCTGTGCGGCGGTGATCGACTCGACCATTACGTCGCCCAGCGAACCGGTCTTGATCAACTGGCCTTTACCCGGAATCACTGCCGACTCGATGGTCAGCAGTTCGCCGCCCACCTGGGTCCACGCAAGGCCGGTCACCTGACCGATCTGATCCTGCTGCTCGGCCAGTCCGTAGCGGAATTTACGCACGCCCAGATAATGCTCAAGATTGTCCGAGGTGACCTTGATGGCGAATTTACGCTCCTTGGCGTGCTCCTTGACTACCTTGCGGCAGACTTTGGCAATCTGCCGCTCAAGGCCGCGCACGCCCGCTTCACGGGTGTAGTAGCGGATGATGTCGCGAATGGCGCTCTCGTCGAACTCCAGCTCGGCCTTTTTCAGGCCGTTGGCCTGGATCTGTTTGGGCGCGAGGTACTTGACGGAGATGTTGATCTTTTCATCTTCGGTGTAGCCTGGCAAACGGATGACTTCCATACGGTCGAGCAGCGCCGGCGGGATATTCATCGAGTTGGAGGTGCACAGGAACATCACGTCCGAAAGGTCGTAATCAACCTCTAGATAATGATCGTTGAAATTGTGGTTTTGCTCGGGGTCGAGCACTTCGAGCAGCGCCGAAGCCGGATCGCCACGCATGTCACTGCCCATCTTGTCGATCTCATCGAGCAGGAACAGTGGATTGCGGACCCCGACCTTGGTCATCTTTTGTATCAATCTACCCGGCATCGAGCCAATGTAAGTACGACGGTGACCGCGTATTTCTGCTTCATCACGCACGCCACCCAAGGCCATGCGCACGAACTTGCGATTGGTCGCACTGGCAATCGACTCGGCCAGCGATGTCTTGCCGACACCCGGCGGGCCGACCAGACACAGCACCGGACCACGGATCTTTTTCACCCGTTTCTGCACGGCGAGGTACTCAAGGATGCGCTCCTTGACCTCTTCCAGACCGTAGTGGTCAGAGTCAAGAATCTCTTCGGCACGGGCCAGGTCCAGACGCACCTTGCTCTGCGCCTTCCAGGGCACCTGTACCAGCCAGTCGATGTACGAACGCACCACGGTCGCTTCAGCGGACATCGGCGACATCTGCTTGAGCTTGTTCAGCTCGGCGGTGGCTTTGGTGAGAGCATCTTTAGGCAGACCAGCAGCGTCGATGCGCTTTTTCAGCTCTTCGATCTCGTTGTGGCCTTCATCACCATCACCCAGTTCTTTCTGAATGGCCTTCATCTGCTCATTCAGATAGTACTCGCGCTGGCTGCGCTCCATTTGTTTCTTGACCCGGCCACGAATGCGCTTCTCGACCTGCAACAGGTCGATTTCAGCATCCAGCAGAGCGAGCACATGCTCGACACGTGCAGACAGGTCGATGATTTCGAGGATTTCCTGCTTCTGCTCGATCTTCAGCGCCATATGCGCCGCCATGGTATCGACCAGGCGACCTGGCTCTTCGATGCTGTTGAGCGAGGACAGGACTTCGGCAGGGACTTTTTTACCCAATTGCACATATTGCTCGAACTGGCCGAGCAAGCTGCGTACAAAGACCTCGGACTCACGGTCCGGCGCGGCAGTTTCATCGATCAGCGCAACTTCGGCGCGGCAATGACCGTCGACTTCCATGAAGCGCTCAACGCTGCCGCGCTGCTCGCCTTCAACCAGCACTTTGACAGTACCATCAGGCAGTTTGAGCAGTTGCAGGACAGTGGCGACAGTACCGACACCATAGAGGGCTTCTTCGCCCGGATCGTCGTCAGCCGGGTTTCTCTGCGCGAGCAGGAGAATCTGCTTGTCACCGGTCATCGCCGCCTCAAGGGCTTCGATAGACTTCTCGCGCCCCACGAACAGCGGGATAACCATATGCGGATAAACCACAACATCACGCAATGGCAAAAGAGGCAATTCGATGGTGGCTTTCATGATTTCGCCTCTACAGCGGCCAATTGGCCGTGGACAGATTGAATGTGCTTGAAACCAAGATGGGGTCTGCGTTGCAAAAATACAAGCCTTAGCGGCCCGATCAGGAAATAGTTACGATTTTATTTCCCGGATCCGGCAGGGCTTGCCCGACCAACGACGAACGCCGCACTGCTGGCGGCGCATAACCCCAAAATGCAGAAGGGGCCACAAGGGCCCCTTCTTGGGTTTTGCACGAAAACTGCCTGCATTCGCCGACGTTTCGTACAACCCCTTGTCAGCACTCACGCACAGGCGTCAGGCATCGGGTGCAGCTTTGGCGGCAGGCTCGCTGTTTTCATAGATCAGCAGCGGCTTGGAGGTGCCTTCGATGACGCTCTCGTCGATCACCACCTTGCTCACGTCGTTTTGCGACGGGATTTCGTACATGGTGTCGAGCAGCACGCCTTCGAGAATCGAGCGCAGGCCACGAGCACCGGTCTTGCGCTCCAGGGCGCGGCGAGCCACGGCCTTGAGTGCATCGGAACGGAACTCCAGGTCAACGCCTTCCATCTCGAACAGCTTGCCGTACTGCTTGGTCAAGGCGTTCTTTGGCTCGGTCAGAATCTGGATCAGCGCCGGCTCATCCAGTTCGTCCAGTGTTGCCAATACCGGCAAACGACCGACGAACTCGGGGATCAGGCCAAACTTGACCAGATCGTCCGGCTCGACTTCACGCAGCGACTCACCGACCTTCTTGCCCTCTTCCTTGCTGCGCACCTCAGCATTGAAGCCGATGCCGCCGCGGGTCGAGCGGTTCTGGATGACTTTCTCCAGACCCGAGAACGCGCCACCGCAGATGAACAGGATATTGCGGGTATCAACCTGCAGGAATTCCTGCTGCGGGTGCTTGCGACCGCCTTGTGGCGGTACGGAAGCCACAGTGCCTTCGATCAGCTTCAGCAGAGCCTGCTGAACACCTTCGCCGGACACGTCGCGAGTGATGGAAGGGTTGTCGGATTTGCGCGAAATCTTGTCGATTTCGTCGATGTAGACAATACCCATCTGGGCCTTCTCTACGTCGTAATCACATTTCTGCAACAGCTTCTGAATAATGTTCTCCACGTCCTCGCCCACATAACCGGCTTCGGTCAGGGTGGTGGCGTCGGCGATGGTGAACGGCACGTTGAGCAGGCGAGCCAGGGTTTCGGCGAGCAGAGTCTTGCCCGAGCCGGTAGGCCCGATCAGCAGGATGTTGCTCTTGCCCAGTTCAACGTCGTCATTTTTTTTGTCGCGTTGGTTCAAGCGCTTGTAGTGGTTGTACACCGCTACTGCGAGAACCTTCTTGGCGCGCTCCTGACCGATGACGTACTGGTCAAGGATGCCGCTGATTTCTTTAGGCGAAGGCAGTTTATGTGCGCTGCTTTCGGCCTGTGCTTCCTGCACCTCCTCACGGATGATGTCATTGCACAGGTCGACGCACTCGTCGCAGATAAAGACCGAGGGGCCGGCAATCAATTTACGCACTTCATGCTGGCTTTTGCCGCAGAAGGAGCAATAGAGCAATTTACCGTTGTCCTCGCCGTTGCGGGTGTCAGTCATTCGATCGATCCAGTCCGATAGGCTTGCAACACAAGATGAAGGCTCTTGCGGGCTTTTTCAAGTCCGCAGGCGGTCAGTTGCAGGACCGCCCACATCCCGGGTTACTCAGGCAGGCATTTCACGCTTGGTGATGACGGAGTCGATCAGGCCGTATTCGGCTGCGCGATCCGCACTCATGAAATTGTCGCGCTCTGTGTCACGTTCAATGGTTTCAAGGCTTTGGCCGGTATGCTCGGCCAACAGGCTGTTCAGGCGGTGACGGATATGCAGGATTTCACGGGCATGGATATCGATATCCGAAGCCTGGCCCTGGAAACCTCCCAGTGGCTGGTGAATCATCATCCGCGAGTTGGGCAGACAATGCCGCTTGCCCTTGGCACCGCCAGCGAGCAGGAACGCACCCATGCTGCAGGCCTGGCCGATGCAGATGGTGGACACGTCCGGCTTGATGAACTGCATGGTGTCGTAGATCGACATGCCTGCTGTCACCGAACCGCCAGGTGAGTTGATGTAGAGATGGATATCCTTGTCCGGGTTTTCCGCTTCCAGGAACAGGAGCTGCGCCGCGATCAGGTTGGCCATGTAGTCTTCTACCGGACCCACCATGAAAATCACCCGCTCCTTGAGAAGGCGCGAATAGATGTCGTACGCGCGTTCGCCACGGGCGGACTGCTCGATAACCATCGGGACCAGGCCGCCAGCAGCCTGGATGTCAGAGTTGTGCTGAAAATAAGAATTGCGGGACATGTCCTGCACTCACTCCCAAATAGTCGAGTCTTGAATACGCACAAGCCAGCGCGAAGGCTGGCTTGTGAGTGTTTTCGAACGAAACAACGAAATCAGTCGGCTTGTGGAGCTTCTACCGGCTTGACCGCTTCTTCGTAGGAGACCGATTTGTCGGTCACGCTAGCTTTCTGCAAAACAGTATCTACAACTTGCTCTTCCAGCACAACCGAACGAACTTCGTTCATCTGCTGTTCGTTCTTCAGGTACCAGGCCACGACCTGCTCTGGCTCCTGGTAGGCCGAAGCCATTTCCTGGATCAGCTCGCGAACGCGATCTTCATCAGGCTCGAGATCGAACTGCTTGACCACTTCAGCAACGATCAGACCCAGCTCAACGCGGCGCTTGGCCTGCTCCTGGAACAGCTCGGCCGGCAGTTGGTCAGGCTTGATGTTGCCGCCGAACTGCTGAACAGCCTGAACGCGCAGACGGTTGACTTCGTTTTCCAGCAGCGCTTTTGGCACTTCGATCGGGTTGGCAGCCAGCAGACCGTCCATGACCTGGTTCTTGACCTTGGATTTGATCGCCTGACGCAGTTCACGCTCCATGTTCTTGCGAACTTCGGTGCGGAAGCCGTCCAGACCGGTTTCCTTGATGCCGAACAGCTTGAAGAACTCTTCGTTCAGCTCAGGCAGCTTAGGCTCGGAAACGCTGTTGACGGTCACAGTGAACTCAGCGGCCTTGCCAGCCAACTCAAGGTTCTGATAGTCCTCAGGGAAGGTCACGTTCAGAACGCGCTCTTCACCCGCCTTGGCACCGACCAGGCCGTCTTCGAAGCCAGGAATCATGCGGCCGGAGCCCAGTACCAGCTGAGTGCCGGTGGCGGAGCCGCCAGCGAACGCTTCGCCGTCGACCTTGCCAACGAAATCGATGTTGACCTGATCGTCGTTCTGAGCGGCACGGTCAGCCTCTTCAAAACGCACGTTCTGCTTGCGCAGGATGTCCAGCATGTTGTCCAGATCGCCATCAGCCACGTCAGCAGACAGGCGCTCGACAGCGATGGTTTCAAAGCCGGAAACAGTGAATTCAGGGAATACTTCGAAAGTGGCGACGTATTCCAGATCCTTGCCTTTCTCGAAAGACTTTGGCTCAACAGCAGGCGAGCCAGCCGGGTTCAGCTTCTGCTCAACCACAGCTTCGTAGAAGGTCGCCTGGATCAGCTCACCCAGAGCCTCCTGACGAGCACCCTCTTCAAAACGCTGACGGATCACGCTCATTGGCACCTTGCCTGGGCGGAAGCCCGGGATTTTGGCCCTGCGCGCAGTCTGTTGCAGACGCTTGTTGACTTCGGTCTCGATGCGCTCGGCAGGCACGCCAATGGTCATGCGGCGTTCGAGAGCAGAAGTGTTTTCAACAGAAACTTGCATGGATATTCCTCGTTGCACAGACGTTAGCCGGCGTTTCCGACCCTAGAATCAAGGGCATGCATTCTAGTGGGTCGAACTCAAGAAGTCACCCTACTGAAAAAGGGCAGTTTTAAGAGGATGTTATCGAATCGCCGATGAAAGGACTGATGCAACTGGCCGCTTCCCCGGCAACCCGTCTACCCCGCCCTGCCCCCATGAGGAGCTACCGGACCGGGCAGCACCGATTCCATCCGGATACTGCGTTTCACCAGACCGACGGCATCAGTCCGGGAAACCAAAAACCAGTTTGCCAAAACAGAAAAAGCCGCTCTAGAGCGGCTTTTTCATTTAACAGGATAAAGACATGTAGCCAATACCTGCTTGTTTCATGGTGCGGAAGAAGAGACTCGAACTCTTACACCTTGCGGCGCTGGAACCTAAATCCAGTGCGTCTACCAATTTCGCCACTTCCGCGCAACCAGCTTTTAAAGCAAAGGCGCCAGACTTTTAAATCCGGCGCCTCTCTCGAATATGGGGTGGACGATGGGGATCGAACCCACGACAACAGGAGTCACAATCCTGTGCTCTACCAACTGAGCTACGCCCACCATATTGCATTTACTTGTGCCAAAGCTGCCTTGAATGGCGCACCCGGCAGGACTCGAACCTGCGACCATCCGCTTAGAAGGCGGATGCTCTATCCAGCTGAGCTACGGGCACTTATATAATCTGCATCTTTAACGATTACAAATTACAGGCTTTAGATCATCTCGAACCGGGCGTTAACCTTGTTCAATCTGACTAGCATTATCCAGTGCCGAGGTCTTCGGCGCTGGGCTCTGCCCGGCAAGTGGTGCGAATCTTATAGACGACCCTGAAGGTCGTCAACACTTTTTTTAAAAAAAATTCAGGCAGATAAAGGAGTTAGCTTATTAGGCGCAGCGAGCGCCTTTGCCCTGACGCCATGTCATGAGAGAATACGCGCTCTTTTTAATCCTTCTCGATGGTTAATCACCCGCATGACTGCAAAACTAATCGACGGCAAAGCGATCGCCGCGAACCTGCGCCAGCAGATCGCCCAACGTGTCGCCGAACGCCGCCAGCAAGGCCTGCGCACCCCGGGCCTCGCGGTGATCCTGGTCGGCAGCGATCCCGCCTCCCAGGTCTATGTCTCGCACAAACGCAAGGATTGTGAAGAAGTAGGCTTCCTGTCCCAGGCCTATGACCTGCCGGCCAGCACGTCCCAGGCCGACCTGACCGCACTGATCGACCGCCTTAATGAAGACGCCCAGGTTGACGGCATTCTGCTGCAACTTCCGCTACCGGCGCATCTGGATGCCTCCTTGCTGCTGGAGCGCATTCGTCCGGACAAGGACGTCGACGGGTTCCATCCCTATAACATCGGCCGCCTGGCTCAGCGCATCCCGCTGCTGCGCCCCTGCACCCCCAAGGGCATCATGACCCTGCTGGAGAGCACCGGCGCCGATCTGTACGGCATGGATGCGGTGGTCGTCGGCGCCTCGAACATCGTCGGCCGGCCGATGGCCATGGAACTGCTGCTGGGCGGCTGCACCGTGACCGTGACGCACCGCTTCACTAAAGACCTGGCCGCTCATGTAGGCCGTGCCGACCTGGTGGTGGTCGCCGCCGGCAAGCCTGGCCTGGTGAAAGGTGAGTGGATCAAGCCCGGCGCGATCGTGATTGACGTCGGCATCAACCGCCAGGCCGACGGCCGACTGGTCGGCGACGTGGTCTACGAGACCGCCCTGCCCCGCGCCGGCTGGATCACGCCAGTACCGGGCGGCGTTGGCCCGATGACCCGCGCCTGCCTGCTGGAAAACACCCTGTACGCAGCAGAAACCTTGCACAACTGATTTCTGGCTGGCATACACCCACAAAAAACGGCACCCGAGGTGCCGTTTTTTGTTTGCCCAGCAACGTCAGGGTGCCCGTCAGTCAGCCAGACGCCAGGTCGTGCCGCCCTTGCCATCTTCCAGAATCACGCCCATGGCGGTGATCTGGTCGCGGATACGGTCGGATTCAGCCCAGTTCTTGTTGGCCCGAGCCTCCAGACGCGCCTGGATCAAGGCCTCTACCTCAGCGGCATCCACCTTGCCTTCGGCGCCGGCACGCAAAAACTCGTCAGCTTCGAGCTGCAGCACGCCCAGCACGCTGGCCAGTTGCTTGAGCCGCGCCGCAAGGCCAGCGGCGGTGGCTGGATCGCTGTCACGCAGACGGTTGATATCACGGACCATCTCGAACAGCACCGCGCACGCTTCCGGCGTGCCGAAATCGTCATCCATGGCCGCCTTGAAGCGCTCGACAAACGCTTCGCCACCTGCCGGCTCAACCACCGGCAGGCCTTTGAGGGCATGGTAGAAACGCTCCAGCGCGCCCTTGGACTCACGCAGGCTGTCTTCGGAGTAGTTGATCGCGCTGCGGTAATGACTCGACACCAACAGGTAGCGCACCACTTCCGGGTGATATTTGTCCAGCACATCACGAATGGTGAAGAAGTTGTTCAACGACTTGGACATCTTCTCGCCATTGATACGGATCATCCCGCAATGCAGCCAGGCATTGGCATAGGTCTGGCCGGTGGCCGCCTCGCTCTGGGCGATCTCGTTCTCGTGGTGCGGAAATTCCAGGTCGCTGCCGCCACCGTGAATATCAAAGGTGTCACCCAGGCAGCAGGTGGACATCACCGAACACTCGATATGCCAGCCCGGACGCCCGGCGCCCCACGGCGAGTCCCAACTGGGCTCGCCCGGTTTGGCGCCTTTCCACAGAACGAAGTCCAGCGGATCCTGCTTGGATTCGTCGACCTCGATCCGCGCACCGATGCGCAGGTCTTCGATTTTCTTGCGCGACAGCTTGCCATACCCCTGGAACTTGCCGACCCGGTAGTAAACGTCACCGTTGCCCGGTGCGTAGGCGTAGCCCTTGTCGATCAGGGTCTGGATCATGGCATGCATGCCCGGAATATGATCGGTGGCACGCGGCTCCATGTCCGGCTTGAGGATGTTCAGCCGCGCCTCGTCCTCATGCATGGCGGCGATCATGCGCTCGGTCAGCGCGTCGAACGACTCGCCGTTTTCCCTGGCCCTGTTGATGATCTTGTCGTCGATATCAGTGATGTTGCGCACATAGGTCAGGTCATAACCACTGAAACGCAACCAGCGGGTCACCAGATCAAAGGCAACCATGCTGCGCCCATGGCCCAGATGACAGTAGTCGTACACGGTCATGCCGCAGACATACATACATACCTGATTGCCATTGAGTGGCTTGAAGACTTCTTTGCTCTTGGTGAGCGTGTTGTAGATGGAAAGCACGTTGTTCCTACCCTTGTTGTTCCTGAAAGCCTGCGGGCCGAAGCCCGAACGCTTTTAGCTCCAGGAGTCCCGCAAAGTAACGGTACGATTGAATACCGGCCGGCCAGGTTTCGAGTCCTTGATGTCAGCGCAGAAGTAACCTTCGCGCTCGAACTGGAAACGGTCCTCAGGCTGCGCTTGCGCCAGCGAAGGCTCGGCCCGACAACCGGTCAGCACTTGCAGGGAGTCAGGGTTGATGTTGTCCAGGAAGCTCGCGCCCTCCTCGGCTTTTTCAGGCGACGGCGAGCGGAACAGGCGATCGTACAGACGCACTTCACATTCAACGCTCTCGGCGGCCGGCACCCAGTGGATCACGCCCTTGACCTTGCGGCCCTCAGGGTTCTTGCCCAGCGTGTCGGGATCAAACGAGCAACGCAGCTCGACGATATTGCCGTCGGCATCCTTGATTGCTTCGTCGGCACGAATCACATAGCTGCCACGCAGACGCACTTCGCCATTAGGCTCCAGACGCTTATAGCCCTTTGGCGGTTCTTCCATGTAGTCGTCGCGGTCGATGTACAGCTCGCGGGAGAACGGCAGCTCGCGCACGCCAAGGTCTTCTTTAGGGTGGCGCGGCAGTTCCAGCTTCTCGACCTGACCTTCTGGGTAATTGGTGATCACCACCTTGAGCGGACGCAGCACGCACATGGCCCGCGGTGCATTGCGGTCCAGGTCATCGCGAATGCTGAATTCGAGCATGGCAAAGTCGACCACGCCGTCAGAGCGGTTGGTGCCGATCATTTCGCAGAAGTTGCGGATCGACGCCGGGGTGTAGCCACGCCGGCGGAAACCCGACAAGGTCGACATGCGCGGATCGTCCCAGCCATTGACGTGCCGCTCGTCGACCAGTTGCTTGAGCTTGCGCTTGCTGGTCACCGTGTAGCTCAGGTTCAGACGCGAGAATTCGTACTGGCGCGGCTTGCACGGCACCGACAGGTTGTCGAGGAACCAGTCGTACAGCGGCCGATGGCTTTCGAACTCCAGAGTGCAGATCGAGTGGGTGATGCCTTCGATCGCATCGGACTGACCGTGGGTGAAGTCGTAGATCGGGTAGATGCACCACTTGTCACCGGTCTGGTGGTGATGGGCATGCCGAATGCGGTACAGGATCGGGTCGCGCAGGTTCATGTTCGGCGAAGCCATGTCGATTTTGGCGCGCAGTACACGGGCGCCGTCTTCGAACTCACCGGCTTTCATGCGGGCGAACAGGTCGAGGTTTTCCTCGACGCTGCGCTCACGGAACGGGCTGTTCTTGCCAGGCTCAGTCAGGGTGCCACGGTACTCGCGAGCCTGCTCGGGGGTCAGGTCGTCGACATAGGCCTTGCCGGCCTTGATCAGCTCGACCGCCCAGTCATGCAACTGGTCGAAGTACTGCGAGGCGTAACGCACCTCGCCCGCCCAGTCGAAGCCCAGCCATTTGACATCGCTCATGATGGCGTCGATGTATTCCTGGTCTTCCTTGGCCGGGTTGGTGTCGTCGAAGCGCAGGTGAGTGCTGCCACCGAACTCGTTGGCCAGACCGAAGTTCACACAGATGGACTTGGCATGGCCGATGTGCAGGTAGCCGTTGGGCTCTGGCGGAAAGCGCGTCACGATCTGGCTGTGCTTGCCCGAATCCAGGTCGGCCTGCAGGATCGGGCGCAGGAAATTGGTTGGGACGACAGGGGCTGCCTTGGTATTGGCTGCGGATTCGGGAGTGGGCTTGCTCATAGGATCCTTGAACTTCTAGCGCGCGACCAGGATGGGCCGGCAAATCAAAGCGCCTATCATAGCCGATGCTGTCAAGTCCCTGACAACAGACTGTGCGAAAACTGCCGGTTGCCACCCCAGGTTGCCCTGGCAAATGCAGAAAAAAGCCCTGAAAGATGTATCGCGCACGGTAAACTGCGCGTCAGGGTGTTTTTGCACCTATCAATGAATGCCAAAAGAGCGAGTTTTTATGTCCAAGGTAAAGCTGACCACCAACCACGGTGACATCGTGCTGCAACTCAACGCTGAAAAGGCGCCGCTGACCGTCGCCAACTTCATCGAGTACGTCAACGCCGGCCATTACAGCAACCTGATCTTCCACCGCGTGATCGGCAATTTCATGATCCAGGGTGGTGGCTTCGAGCCGGGCATGAAAGAAAAGAAAGACAAGCGCCCAAGCATCCAGAACGAAGCCAACAACGGCCTGCCGAACAAGAAGTACAGCATCGCCATGGCCCGCACCATGGACCCGCATTCGGCGTCGGCACAGTTTTTCATCAACGTCGCGGACAACAGCTTCCTGAACCACACCGCACCGACCACCCAGGGTTGGGGCTATGCCGTGTTCGGTGAAGTGACCGAAGGCCAGGACGTGGTCGACAAGATCAAAGCCGTCGCCACCACCAGCAAGGCCGGTCACCAGGATGTGCCTGTAGAAGACGTGATCATTGAAAAAGCAGAGATCATTGAGTGATTCTGCTGATCTCCGATCTGCATCTTGAAGAGGAGCGTCCGGACATCAGCCGGGCGTTTCTGGATCTGCTGGCCGGGCCTGCCCGCCAGGCCCAGGCGCTGTATATCCTCGGGGATTTCTTCGAAGTCTGGATCGGCGACGATGCCATGTCGCCGTTCCAGCTTTCGATCTGCCAGGCATTGCGTGCACTCAGCGACAGCGGCACGCGAGTATTTCTGATGCACGGCAACCGGGACTTCATGGTGGGCCGCAAATTCTGCAAGGCCGCCGGCTGCACCCTGCTGCGCGAACCCAGCCTGGTGGTCATGAACGACGAGCCAGTGCTGCTGATGCACGGCGACAGCCTGTGCACCCGGGACGTGGGCTACCAGAAGATGCGCCGGTTGTTACGCAACCCGCTGAGCCGGTTCATCCTGCGCAACCTGCCACTGGCCACCCGCCACAAACTGGCGCGCAAGCTGCGCAACCAGAGCCAGGCCAAAACCCGCATGAAAGCCAATGACATCGTCGACGTCACCCCTGACGAAGTCCCACGCATCATGCAGGCGTTCGGCGTGCGCACCCTGATCCATGGCCACACTCACCGTCCTGCCATTCATAAGTTGCAGATCGGCGAGCACACCGCACAGCGCATCGTGCTGGGCGACTGGGATCGCCAGGGCTGGATGCTGCAGGTCGACGAACAGGGCTTTACCCTCAAGACCCTGCCGCTCGTTGCTGAACCCACCTTGCTGCTGAACTGAGCCGCTCAGTCCAGCACCCGGCCGCGACACTCGCCAAAGCCGATTGACACCTGCCCCTCGGCACGGCAACGGGCACGCAGAATCACCTCATCGCCGCATTCAAGAAAGCTGCGCTGCTCGCCATTGTCCAGCACCAGCGGCTGGCGGCCACCGCCGGTGATTTCCAGCAGGCTGCCATACTGCCCCGGCTGCGGCCCCGATAACGTCCCCGTGCCGAACAGGTCGCCAGGCTGCAGCTTACAACCGTTGACGCTGTGATGGGCAACCATCTGTGCCGCGCTCCAGTACATGAACAACGTGTTGCTCACTGCCAGTGACTGCGGCGGCTGACCCGCGCTGCGCATGCGCTCGGTGAGCAGTAGCACCTGCAGTTCGATATCCAATGCCCCGTTTTGTTGATCGGCGCTGTCGAACAGGTAAGGCAATGGCTGCGGATCACCGGCCGGGCGTGTTGGCTGGGCGCAGCGAAACGGCGCCAGCGCCTCGGGGCTGACCACCCAAGGCGACAGGCTGGTGGCGAAGCTCTTGGACAGAAACGGTCCCAGCGGCTGGTATTCCCAGGCCTGAATATCGCGCGCCGACCAGTCGTTGAGCAGACAGAAACCGGCAATGTGGGCCGGCGCGGCCGCAATGCCAATGGATTGCCCCGGAGCGTTGCCCGGACCGATCCAGATGCCCGCTTCCAGCTCGAAGTCCAGGCGCTGCGACGGCGCGAGAGTCGGCGGCTGCGATGGATCCGGGCGAATCTGTCCCTGCGGCCTGTGCACCGGGGTGCCGGACACACACAGGGTCGAAGCCCGACCGTGGTAGGCAATGGGCAAATACTTGTAGTTGGCCAGCAGCGGCTGGTCGGGACGAAACAGCTTGCCCACATTGTGCGCGTGATGAATACCGACGTAAAAATCGGTGTAATCGCCTACCCGTGCAGGTAAATGCATCTGGCACTGATCGCTGCGCAACAGCAATGGCTCAAGCGCCTCTCGCTGCTGACTGGAGACATCAAGCAAGGCCAGTAACGCGGCGCGCAAGGCCTGGCGTGCGGTGCTGCCCAGGGCAAAGTAGTCATTGAGGCAATCCGTACTGGCGGCCTCGGCGGCCTGCCTGGCCAGGCCCTGAAACACACCTGCCTGCAGCGCTCCCTGCAGATCCAGAATGCGCTCACCGATCGCCACACCACCACGCTTGCGCCCATCATCATGACTGAAGATGCCCAACGGCAGATTCTGCAAAGGGAAATCCGCATGCCCGTTGGCCGATGCCAGCCAACTGCGGCGCTGACGTTCATCACTCATCGTCAGAGCTCCTGAACAATCGGCGCATGCCATCCCAGCAATGGTCGTAGTCACGCTGCAACTGTGCGCAATCGAGCGCATGGCGGGTCGGGCGCAATACCTGGCCGGTCTCGAACATGAACGCCAGGGTGCCTGCGATCTTATGCGGTGCAAGCTCTGCAGCCATGGCGGCCTGCACTGTGGCGTTGTCCGGCCCGTGGGCACTCATGCAGTTGTGCAGCGACGCCCCGCCAGGCAGGAAGCCTGCTGTCTTGGCATCGTAGACACCCTCGATCAAGCCCATGAACTCATTCATCAGGTTGCGGTGAAACCACGGTGGGCGAAAGGTGTTTTGCGCCACCATCCAGCGCGGCGGAAAAATCACCAGGTCCACATTGGCCTGACCAGCCACTGCACCGGGCGAGGTCAACACGGTAAAGATCGATGGGTCCGGGTGATCGAAGCTCACCGTCCCCAGCGTGTTGAAGTGACGCAGGTCATAAAGGTACGGCACGTTATTGCCATGCCACCCCACCACATCGAACGGCGAGTGATTCAGCGTGGTACTCCACAGCTCGCCAAGGAACTTCTGCACCAGCTCAACCGGCTCCTGGCTGTCCTGAAACGCGGCACAAGGCGCAAGAAAGTCCCTGGCATTGGCCAGGCCATTGCTGCCGATCGGCCCCAGATCGGGCAGACGCAGCAGGCTGCCGTGATTTTCGCAGACATAGCCCCTGACTTCGCGGTCGAGCAGTTCGACACTGAACCTCAGACCGCGAGGCAGCACCACGATTTGCTGCGGCGCCACCTCCAGCACCCCAAGCTCTGTGACGATACGCAATCGGCCCAGTTGCGGCACGATCAACAACTCACCGTCGGCATTGAAAAATACCCGTTTCATTGACCGGTTGGCGGCATACACATAGATGCTCACGCCGTCGGCCTGCTCAGCGGCGGCGGTGCGTGCCAGACCGATGAGTCCATCGAGAAAATCCGTGTCCTGGGCAGGCACCAAAAACGGGTTCCAGCGCATGCGGTTGGGGTTCAGCGGCCCCGGCTGCATGCCGCATAACTGCTGCGCCAAGCGCTGGAAAGGCGGATGCGCTGCCGACGGCATGATCCGGTACAACCAGGTACGTCGTGACTCACTGCGCGGCACTGTGAATGCAGTGCCGGACAGTTGCTCTGTGTACAACCCCAAGGGGTGCCGCTGTGGAGAGTTCTGCCCCACCGGCACGGCACCGGGGATTGCCTCGCTGGTGAAATGATTACCGAAGCCTGACTGATACATGCGGGTTTCCTTAGCCTGAGGCAAGTCAATGGCGGGCAAGCGCGCATGCGTTATCAGCTATCAGCCGGTGCCTGGGTCAGCACACCACGGCGGATCTGGTCACGTTCGATGGACTCGAACAGCGCCTTGAAATTGCCTTCACCGAAGCCCTCATCCCCCTTGCGCTGGATAAACTCGAAAAACACCGGCCCTAACAGCGTGCCGGAAAATATCTGCAGCAGCAGGCGCCGCTGGCCGCCCTCGTTGCTGCCATCGAGCAAAATGCCCCGTGCCTTGAGCTCGGCGACAGGCTCACCATGGTCCGGCAAGCGCTCCGGGAGCATCTCGTAATAGGTCTCGGGAGGCGCGGTCATGAATGGCAGCCCCAGCGCCTTGAGAGCATCCCAGGTGGCAATCAGGTCGTCCGTGCAGAACGCCACGTGCTGGATACCCTCGCCGTTGAACTGCATGAGGAACTCTTCGATCTGCCCTGCGCCTCTGGACGACTCCTCGTTGAGCGGAATACGGATCAGCCCGTCCGGCGCGGTCATCGCACGGGAGGTCAGGCCGGTGTATTCACCCTTGATGTCGAAGTAACGAATCTCACGAAAGTTGAACAGTTTCTCGTAGAACCCGGCCCAGTAGGCCATACGCCCGCGATAAACGTTGTGAGTCAGGTGATCGATGAATTTCAGGCCGGCACCTCGCGGGTGACGATCGACGCCCTCGATGAAATTGAAATCGATATCGTAGATGGACGTGCCTTCGCCGAAACGGTCGATCAGATACAACGGCGCACCACCGATGCCCTTGATCGCCGGTAGCCGCAGCTCCATCGGCCCGACCGGAATGTCCAGCGGCTGCGCACCGAGTTCCAGTGCGCGCCGGTAGGCCAGATGCGAATCCTTGACCCGAAAGGCCATGCCGCAGACCGAGGGGCCATGCTCGGCCGCAAAATAAGACGCCAGGCTATGCGGCTCATTATTGAGGATCAGGTTGATATCCCCCTGACGATACAGGGCCACCGCCTTGGAGCGGTGCACGGCCACCCTGGTAAAGCCGAGCATCTGCAGCACCGGCTCAAGCACACCTGCCACCGGCGCGGCCAGCTCGATGAACTCAAACCCCATCAACCCCATCGGGTTGTCGTATAGATCAGCCATGGTGTGGCTCCTTGCAGGAAACTGGAAATGGCGGCAATCGCGATCAGTTTCACGCAGGCGGCGCGCAGGGAATGCCACGCACACTGCGCGCAAGAAAATCCCCGATGAGCAACTGCAAGGCTGAGGTGTTCATGCATTGAGCCTAGCCCGGCTTGTCAGCCCATGCATGAAAAATCTGTCGCCAGCCGCTATCCTGCCAAGCCCGAGGGGCGCTTCCTGAGCATTGCCGGGACGCCTCCCCCATCCGCCAAGGACCTCGCATGAAAACAAAAGCCGTTCTGACCCAGGCTGAAGTCAGCCAGATTCTCGCCGCCGCCCGTCAGGAAGCCCAGCACAACGAATGGGCCGTGTCGATTGCCATTGTCGATGACGGCGGCCACCTGCTGGCCTTCGAGCGCCTGGACAATGCCAGCCCGAGCAGCAGCTACATCAGCACCGAGAAAGCCCGCACCTCGGCGCTGGGCCGGCGCGAATCCAAAAGCTATGAAGAGGTGGTCAACGGTGGCCGTACGGCGTTTCTCAGCGCGCCACTGCTGACCTCCCTGGAAGGCGGCGTACCCGTCATCGTCGACGGCCAGGTGATCGGCGCTGTCGGCGTCTCCGGGGTTCGTTCCGATCAGGATGCGCAAATCGCCAAAGCCGGGATTGCCGCCCTCAACGCCGATTGACCTGAAGCACACCGCAGCCGGGCCGTGGCGGAACCGCCTTCAGGATTGCAGTTCACTGACAATCTCAAGGAACCGCCATGACGGACTACCTTCGCTGTAATCGTCTGAGAGTCACCACCGCGCTGCACCAGTTCATCGAACAACAGGTGCTGCCCGGCACACTGATCGACCGCGAGACGTTCTGGGAAGGCCTGGACGACCTGCTCCAGGAACTGGCCCCGCTGCACCGCGACCTGTTGGCCGAGCGCGAGCGCGTGCAACTGGCGCTCAGCGAATGGCACAAGGCCCATTGCCCGCCTGAGCCCGACGCCTGGCGCAGCTTTCTGGAGCAGCTGGGCTACCCGCAAGCCTGTTCCCAACCGGTGCGGATCAGCACCGCCAGTGTCGACATGGAAATCAGCGATCAGTCCGGTCCGCAGTTGCTGGCCGCCGGTCACGATGCGCAGGCGGTCGTGAATGCGGCCAGTGCCCGCTGGGGTTCGCTATACGACGCACTGTATTACAGCGACGCGGTTGCCCAGCAGCAAGGTTATGAACTCGACGCTGAGTACAATCCGCAACGCGGCGCCAAAGTGGTGGTGCAAGTGCGCGAGTGGTTTGATCAGGTCATTCCCCTGAGCAGTGGCAGCCACGTCAATGCCCGGCACTATCGGGTGCGTCATGCTCAGTTGAGCGTCACCCTGGCCAATGGCGAGGAAACCGGCCTGCAACGCCCGGAGCAGTTTCTCGGCCATCAAGGCCAGGCGCTGCAACCCAATGCCTTGCTGTTCGGCCATCACCGGCTGCATGTAGATGTCCGTATCGATCCGCAAAGCCGCGCCGGTGGCTGTGATGTGGCCGGGATCAGCGACGTGCTGCTCGAAGCAGCACTGACCGCCTGGATCGACATCAGCACAGCGCTGCGCACCCGCGAGCTGGACGGCTACGCAAACTGGCTGAGCCTGATGAAAGGCCAGGCGCTGCAGCCAGACCAGACTTGGCAAGGCGCGGCTGGCGGTGAATTGAAACTGCCCGGCCGCGCCTTGTTGCTGTTGCATATCAACGGCCTGGCCAGACACAACCCGGCACTGCTGGATGCCCACGGCCAGCCAGTTGCACAGCTGATTCTCGACGCGGTACTGGGTAGCCTGATTGCCCTGCATGACCTGCAGCGGCGTGGCAACTCGCGCAGCGGCAGCATCTATCTCAGCGTGCCCGGCCTTGAGGGCGTGCAGGAAGTGGCGTTCGTCGACCTGCTGTTCGGGCGGATCGAAACCCTGCTCGGGCTGGCAGCGCAAACCCTCAAGCTGGGCCTGACCGACGAACACTGGCGCACCAGCCTCAATCTGGAAGCCTGTATCCATGCCGCTGCGGCCCGCACTGCCCTGCTGCACAGCGGCGCGGTTGATTGGCGAAACGCCCTCGCGACCACACCCTGGCAGCGCCTGGCCGAGCGACGCACTGTGCCGGCAGCCCTGGCCTGCGGCCTGCGTGGCCGGGCACAGATCGGCAAAGGGCTATGGAGCCAGCCAGAACACATGGCAGCGCTGCTCGAAGCAGGTATTGAGCCGCTGCAGCAGGGCGCCAGCGGCATGCTGGTGTGCACGCCCATCGCTGCCACGCTGCATGCCCTGCACCATCACCAGGTCGACGTGGCTGAGGTGCAGCGCGCTATTGAGCAGGACAACCTGCAGCAGCACTGTGCGAGCCTGCTGGATGAGTGCTGCAGTCAGCCGATAGCGTGAGAGGCGCTCAGGAACTCTCGCGCACCACCAGCTCGAAGCCCAGGTCCAGCTGTTGCGACTCAGGCAACTGATCGTCGAGCAACGCCAGCAGCATCTGCGCTGCATGCTGGCCTACTGCGGCGCGCGGCGTGCGGATCGAGGTCAGACGCGGAACCATGTGGGCAGAGCCTGGCAGGTCGTTGAAACCTACCAGCGCCACCTGCTCGGGAATCTTGATACCCAGGCGCAGCGCCTCCAGCGCCGCGCCCTGGGCCAGGTCGTCATTGCAGAAGAACACCCCGTCGACATCCGGGTGCTCAACCAGCAGCCTGGCGAACAGCTCGCAGCCCAGGCCGATGGATGAAGGTAACGGCGACATTACATGCAGTTGCGGGTCGTCCAGGCCCGCCTCGACCAGCACCTGACGAAACCCGGCGCCGCGTTGCAATACACGAGGGTCAAGCTGCGCGGCAATGTAGGCCAGCCGTTTACGGCCGCGACCAAGCAAGTGTCTGGCTGCACCGGCCCCGGCCTGATGTTGGGAAAAGCCGACGCAATGAGTCTGCTCGGTGATATCCAGCTCCATCATGTGCACGCACGGGATCTCGCTGTCGGCCAGTAACTGGCGGACCGCCGGGGTGTGATCCAGCCCGGTCAACAGCAAACCACGCGGCCGGTTGATCAGGTGGTTGCGCAGCAATTTCTCTTCTTCTTTGGGGTCGTAGTGGTAGTTGCCGATCACCACTTCCAGACCACGCGGGCGCAGCACATTCTGAATCGCCTCCAGAGGTTCGATGAACAACTGGTTGGACAGCGACGGCACCAGCACCACCACCGTCGGGCTGCTTGATGACGCCAGGGCACGAGCTGCCGGGTTGGCCACATAACCCAGGCGCAGGGCAGCGGCGCGGACCTTCTCGACCAGTTCGGGAGCCACCGTGGCCACGCCCCGCAAGGCCCTGGATGCGGTAATGGGAGAGACGCCAGCGAGTTTCGCTACTTCATTGAGCGTCGGCCGGCCGGTGGAGCGGGAACCAATACGTGCCATGTGTTGCCAACTGAATAGAGGGGGTTGCCAGAGGAATGAGACGGCACTAAGGTAGCGCTGTCCCAGCATCCGTGGCAATGCCTGAACTGCCCGCGGAGCACCCGAGCATGGTGACTGAGCACTCCAGAATAATGACAAGAGCTGAAACAGCGCAGCAGCCGATAGGCCTATCGAGCAAAGACAGCGCTGTCTCAGAGCGACGAGGCTAAAAAGCAAGGTGGCTAACGTGACAACAGCAACAACCAAGATTTCTGCCCTCGTGGTGATGGGCGTTTCCGGCTGCGGCAAGAGTGAGGTCGGTCAGTGCATCGCCCTGCACACCAGCGGTCAACTGATCGAAGGCGACGCCTTCCACCCCCAGGCCAACATCGACAAGATGAGTGCCGGCATTCCGCTTGATGACGAAGACCGCGCCGGCTGGCTGACCCGCCTGGGCCGGGAGCTGGCTGAGGCCGTGGGACGCGGCGAACGCCCGATTCTTGCCTGCTCGGCGCTCAAGCGCAGCTACCGCGACCGCCTGCGCCAGGCAGTCCCTGGGCTGGGCTTCGTGTTCCTGCAATTGTCGAAGGAAACCGCACGGCAACGCTGCGCCCATCGCCGTGGGCATTTCATGCCGGCCAGCCTGGTCGACAGCCAGTTCAACACCCTTGAAGTCCCTGACGATGAGCCGCGCACGCTGATCGTCGACGCCACGCAAAGCATCGAGCAGTTGGGCCGCCAGGCCGCCGACTGGTGGGACGCTTCACGTGGGGAATAAAACCATACCCGCTAAAGATAGCGCTGTCTTAGAAGAACTCCGCCCTCGGCGGCCGCTCCATACAACAATGAAAAAATGACAACTGGAGAACACTCATGTTCGGAATGACCCACGAGACCTATCTGTTGGTCGACGCCCTGGTCACCATCGTCGGCCTGATTCTGCTGATCACACAGTTCAAGGTTCACCCATTCATCGCGTTGACCGTGGCTGCCGGCTTTCTCGGCCTGACCTCGGGCATGCCGGTGGAAAAAGTAATGAAGGCATTCCAGGACGGCTTCGGTGGCGTGCTGGGCTTTGTCGGTATCATCCTTGGCCTGGGCACCATGCTCGGCAAGCTGATGGCCGACTCCGGCGGTGCCGATCAGATAGCCCAGACACTGATCCGCACCTTCGGTAAACAGAAGGTCCACTGGGCGATGATGTTCTCCGCCTTTCTGGTGGGCATCCCGCTGTTCTTCGAAATCGGCTTCGTGCTGCTGATTCCGCTGGTCTATATCGTGGCCCGGCGCACCGGCATCTCGATCATCCGGATCGGCATCCCGCTGCTGGCCGGCCTGTCGGCGGTCCATGGCCTGGTTCCGCCGCACCCGGGTCCGCTGCTGGCCATCGGCATTTTCGGCGCCGACATCGGCAAAACCATTTTCTACGGCCTGCTGATTGCCCTGCCTACCGCTGTTATTGCCGGCCCGATCTACGGCATGTGGATCTCGCGCTACATCCCCGGCAGCCCGTCGGCAGAACTGATGGCGCAAATCGGCAAGGAGTCCAGCGCGCAGAACCTGCCAGGTTTCGGTATCACTCTGGTAACCATCCTGTTGCCAGTGTTCCTGATGCTGCTCAAGACCTTTGCCGACGTGGTGCTGCCGGAGACCAACATCTTCCGTATCTGGATGGACTTCATCGGCCATCCGATCAGCGCCCTGCTCGCCGCCCTGCTGCTGGCGTTCTACACCTTCGGTGCGGCGCGCGGTTTTGACCGCAGCCAAATCATGAAAATGCTCGATCAGAGCCTGACACCGGTCGCCGCCATCGTGCTGATCGTCGGTGCCGGCGGCGGCTTCAAGCAGATGCTGGTGGCCAGCGGCGTGGGTGATGTAATCGGTCACATGGCCGTGCAGGCGCAGCTCAACCCGATTCTGCTGGCCTGGCTGGTCGCGGCGGTGATCCGCATTGCCACCGGTTCCGCCACCGTGGCAACCATTACCGGCGCGGGCATCGTGGCGCCGGTGGTCGGGCTGATCCCGGGCGTCAACCGCGAACTGCTGGTGCTGGCCACCGGCGCCGGCTCGCTGATTCTCTCCCACGTCAACGACGCCGGTTTCTGGCTGGTCAAGCAGTACTTCAATATGACCGTCAGCGAAACCTTCAAGACCTGGACCGTGATGGAGACCATTCTTTCGGTGGTCGGCCTTATCTTTATCCTGCTACTTGCTACTGTGGTATGACCCTTCCGGGTTCGCCGTAAGAAAACAGCGAACACTGCCTGCGACATTTCAACGCATTGTCTAGTACCCCCTCAGCCTGTATAGGCTGAGGGTGCTTCTTGTGCACCCAAAAAAAGCGCTGCTGTGCTTTTACGAATCAATGTCCTACAGCCTCTTTCCTACTTTCCATTTGAAATATCAGAATCTTCAGGCAAATTTTCAGGAGAACGCCTACGCTACAACTCGGTAAAGGACTACAAATCAGGATTAGCCATCCTGCAAGGCAACTAATGCGTGGTCTACGGGTCAATCAGGATCCAATCTGGTCTTTTTCAATCTTTTGCCAGTAAATACGGGCATTTGCAGGACAAAACGGGCAGAATTGGCAGGCTCGTCACCGCGCTGATGCAAATCAAGGTGACAAGAAAATGAACCGAGGGAATTAAATTCACCGCTGCAACGTCATATTGATGGACGCATTTGGATGCACTCGGCAACAATCACCACGCAAAGGCACATGCCAGCCTCTTGAGAGAGGCGTCAAAAGAGGCCATCAAGGAAAAGATTATGTTGATACTGACCCGCAAAGTAGGCGAAAGCATAAACATCGGTGACGACATCACCGTCACCATTCTTGGTGTTCAAGGGCTGCAAGTGCGCCTGGGCATCAACGCCCCCAAGAATGTCTCCGTGCATCGCGAAGAAATCTACAAGCGCATCCAGGCAGAACTGGCGCCGAACCAGAACTCCCAATAATTATTGCTGCCACCCTCGATTCGAACGGCTTTTTCACGACGCAAGAAGCTGTGCACGGCGCCCCAGGGACACCCTTGGCGGCGCCGTTTTCGTTTGTGGCCGGTGTTTGACGCAGCATGGCCGAGCGCAGGCCGTTTTCGTACAAAATCTGCAAATGCCCACTGGTCATCCAGCTGGAACATGCCATGAGCAGCGTCAGTCCATCACACATGCCTGCCCCGAAGTGAGCAGTGAGCCGGGCATTTTATCCGTCAACTCAACGGTGAATGACCATGGCAACTCCCTACGAAAATCTGGCGGGCGGTGCTGCTCGCACATCTGACTCGCCCCTGCACGATCCTCTCGATACCCTGCAAGACGACAGTTTGCGCAACTCTCCAGGCACCGACAGCCACACCCAAAGCCTGGCGCACTATGTCGAAGAGCTGGCGCAAGGCATCAGTCAGCTGGCCGATAACCTGCGTCATCAAAATGCCGATGAAGCACTGCAACAGGCTGGCAGCATGGCCCGTGATAACCCGGCGCTGTTCCTGCTTGGCAGCATGGCGCTGGGCTTCGGCCTGTCGCGAGTCCTCAAGGACCAGAGCCCGGATGAGCAGCCGCCCTTCGACCCGCTGCCAACCGGTGCGACCGACAACACGCTGTTCCCCCATGACCCGCTTGAGCCGAACGGCCAGCTTCGCGATGGCGGCGAAGGCCCGCAAGGAGCATGACGATGACTGACACCCCACAAGCACCCGGTCCTGACAACGACACCTCGATCCTTGGCCTGGTCGGCCAGTTGGTGCATGAAGTGCCGGTACTGATAAGCAAGGAAATCGCACTGGCCAAGGCCGAGTTCCGTGAATCGTTAAACACGGCCCAGGCCGGCGGTAAGGAGATTGCCGGCGGCATCATGCTGATGCTCGCAGGTCTGGTGATCCTGCTGCTGGGCGTGGTCCAGATCCTGGCCTGGTGGCTCGCGTCCTGGCTGGCAGCACTACTGGTCGGGATCGCGGCAATGGCCGGCGGCATGATGATGCTCAAGGCCGGCAACCGTCAGCTCAAACTGACCAGCCTGACCCCGGAGCGCACGGTCGAGGCGTTTAACAAAGACAAAGATGTTATCCAGAGGAAAGCATCATGAGCACAAACAACAGCACCGGCAGCCCTGAGCAGCTCCAGCGCGAAGTCGATGAACAACGCTCCAGCATCGATCAGATTGTCGAAGCGCTGGAAAAGAAAATGTCACCCGGCCAGTGGATTGACCAGACCCTCGCCTACGCCCGGGAAAACGGCGGCGAGCTTGCCGGCAATCTGGGTCAGAACATCAAGCAAAATCCCCTGCCCGCCGTGTTGCTGTCGGTCAGTATCGCCTGGCTGATGCTCGGCCAGCGCAGTACCGCAGACCGTTCGCCAGCCAGCACGGTGGGTAACGGTGTGGACAGCTTGAAAGACCAACTCCAGGCCGGCGCTTCGACCCTCAAAGACAAGGCCAGCCAGTTGGGTGACCTGAATCTGCGTCAGCAGGGGCAGCGTTTGCAGTCGGGGATGACTGATTTACTGCACCAGCAACCCCTGGCTCTGGCCGGCGTAGCAATCGCTCTGGGCGCCGCAATTGGCCAAAACCTGCCGCCCGGCGAGCGGCAATGGGCGCGCCAGATTCCTGCGTCACCGGGGCGCGGCGCGGCACTCTGAACAGCCTAGCGGCCCTGCTCGCCAGGCAGGGCCGCCGGCTCTCAGCCATGCAGTTCAAGGCGCTGGACGATCCGGTCCTTGATCAGCAGTCGATGCTCCTTGAGTTTTTTCAGTTGGTCATCGCCAATCCCGCCGGCGATGCCCTTCTCGGCATCCACGACCTGCAGGTCGGCATGCCGGTAATCGTCGAGGAGCTGCTGTAAGCGCTCATCGGCCTTGCCACGTGCCAGCACCGCTTCTTTATCCAGATTCAGGTCCGCGAATAAATCGTGTTTGACTGGCATGAACAGGCCTCCTCGGTAGAAAACTGAAAGCCTAATAGTAGCCAATCGCTGGAAAAAGCCTGCACAACCCGATCAGGTCCGCACCTGAAACAGCCTGCAGCCTCTCAGACTTTCCCGGACAGCCCCGGTAATAGCAGGTGCATGCGCTCATCGAGGGTCTGCACCAACGACGGTCGTGCCGGCTCCGGCTTGCGGGCCAGGCGCTGCACACGTGCCAGCACCGCTTCGAGCACGGCGCTGCTGGCGGTGTTGTGGAATTGCCAGACACCGTAGATACGCCCTTCAAACGCCTGCTCGCTGCCCAGTTGCGGGTCTGGCGCCAGACCGGCACCGATGCCGAACAGATAGATGCCGTCCAGCCGTCGTCCGTCCTGATCCTGTGGGCAGCCTTGAGCGTTGGCGTCCAGCCCGCCATTGGCCTGACGCAATTGAATCGAGGTGTCGTCGGCATGATACAGCTGCGGCAATACCGGCTGATAACCGGTGCACTGGATCACCGCACCAGACTCGCCCAGTGCCTGAGCCGCCAGCTCCAGATCAGCCGGTGCACCACCTTGCAACTGGGCACGCCGGACGGTCACCCCGGTTTTGCCGACCCGGCCGTTGTGCAGCACCTCACGACCGATTTGCTGGGCCCGATAACGTAACCCGCCGGAGCGATTGATACGCCCCGAGACCGGGCAGACATCACGTTGCGCATCGAAGTCATAACCTTGCGCGCGGGCCTGTTCGGCGCATTCATAGAACAACCGCACAGGGTTGCGGTGAATCAGGGTCAGTTCCTGCAGACCGGCGAACTCCAGCGCATCGGCAAGGTTTTCCAGAACCGAAAACGCACTGTGCGAACCGCCGATCACACTGATGCGTCGCCCGGCAGCCAGCACCGGCACCAACCGCTCGCGAATCTGCACCGCGTTCATGCGCAACAGCACATCTGACCCCAGCACGTCGGCTGCCGCAGGCAGGCTCAAGCCATGCGCAGCCAGGCCCGCACACAGATGCTGCGGCGTTTGCCGGCCGCCCAGATTGAGCACCAGTGCACGGCAGCGGATACGCCGTTCAAAACCGGCGGTTTCAACCAGCAGGTGGACCTCGCCAGGCTGCCAGGTGACGGCGGTAATAGCGGTGCTGTGCCATATCCTGACCCCGAAGTGCTTGACGATATGCTCAAGCACCAGCCGGTGGGCCTCGGCCATCAGTTCGCCGACCTCAGCCAACGGCGGCGCGCTGTCAGCCTGACGGCGGATCCGCCAATAGGCCGGCGAGTATTCCAGTGGCTCGAAAATGCTCGCCAGGCGGGGATCGCGCAGGCAATCAATGAAAACATCGCCGACCGAATTGGCGGTAATCCGGTACTGCCCCAGGCTGCCGACACCGGGGCGGTCACTGGCGTCGACGACAATCAGACCGTCGCGACACAACTGTGGCAGCACTCCGGTCTTCAACGCATTGAATAAAAAGCCCATGCCCGCCAACCCGGCGCCGCCCACGACGCAGGCACACTCAGTGTCTAAATGATCTTCGAACATAATGGCTTCCTTGTCTGACCTGTTACAAGTTGTCTGCATACAGGTCGGTGGAGAAATTAAAGACAGACGCCATCCCGCCACAACGGCCTGACCGGACCGGGAGATAGTTGCGGACTTTCCGATATGAAACCCGATTCAAACAAATACGCCGACCACGCTACCGCCGACCTGTTGAATGCAGGGCAATAAAAACACCGAGAGGGAGAGAAGCAAGCAGCCGCCAGTTAAATGGCGAGCTGGGCGAATAATTTCAAACAACTCAAAAAGAGTCAAATAAACCGCAGCAGTTGCAAGATTGAATCAGCCAGGATCCACTGATTACTGGCTGGAGCAAAACGTAAGATCGGGTCCATTGGGCGCTGTTCAGGACCAGACCACGAAAAAAGGTTGATAAGTAGTATTTACTAATCACCCGGCAAGCACGGCGCAGAGAACCGACGCCGTAAACCTGACGGTCGACGCACACAGGCGTCGACCGAAGCACAGCCGTAACGGTTACTCAGGCCATGCGCGAGTAGAGTTGGGGCTGGGCGACACTGTGCAATTCGTCGCGCAGTTCAGCCACCAGGTTGCTGATCTCACGACTGGTATTCAACCGGCCCAGGGAAATGCCGGTGACGAACAGATTGACCTGGCCGGTACTGGGTTCAGTGATCTGTACGGTCATCGACTGATCCTGCGCAATGGTGCAGGTGCAGTTCAAAGGCAGAAAAGCGCCTTCCACGATACTTCTCAGCTCAAGAGTAGACAGTCCACAAGCGATCATTAGCCATCTCCTTATTTGCAAGCACAACAGGTTTAACCCTGCACACTTACGCTTATTGTCCAATCAAAAGTTATAATCAGAAAATATTCTGATCTTAAGGATTACCGCCAAACCAGCGGCGATCTTCAGCCCTTATACGCGCCGCCCGAAAGTGGAGCAATCAACATCCGACTAACGAGCCAGCATTATGCTACTTATCCGACAATGGGTCATTGAAAAATCGTTTCACCGATTTTATTGAACAACGGTTCGAATACACCTTGTTAAACAATGAACCTGAGTTGTTAAAAACGATCAGGCAGGCGGCCTTTAAGACCGCCATCCAACACACTGCCTCATCACTCCGGCCGCAACAACCTTAAATGAATCAACGCCACCGAAACGCCCTGCTTGTCGCGGCGCTCTTCAATTGCAAAGGGGCGCAGCCCCAGACGGGAGTAAAACAGCAGGCCGGTGACGTTGTGGTTGAAGCACGAAGCGGTCATTTCCTTGGCCTCGTGTTTATCGAAGGCAATTTCAGCCATGCAGCCGATCAGATAACGGCCCACGCCTTTACTGCGTGAGCGGGCAGCGATGATGACATTGCCCAACGTGCAGCGACCGCGAAAATCACAGCGCACAAAGTTGGCGTAGCCCACCACTTCACCGTTGTTCTCGATCACCGTCGGGTCTGAACGCTGCTCAAGCGATTCATGCAACTGCGCCGCAGTCAGCGGCCAGCTCGCCCGGGGGAACATGTAGAACAGTTCGTCGGCATTCTGTGGCAAGGCGCAGACGGCGGCGACGTCTTTCTCTTCCAGAGCACGGTAAAGCAGCATGGGCAATAACCTCTTGAAGAAGCTGAAGAAGCTGCACCATAGCGCATTGTGCCAACGGTCGGGTGCGCAGTTGCATTGTGCCTTATCACTGAGCAGCTTTATGGCTGCTCGAAATCACTGCCCGCGCAGCATGCGCCGAACGCTCAACCGGCCAGAGTGAGCGTGCCAGGCCTTTCACAAACCCGTCGGGTGGCAATCAGCAAAACCCGCGTGCGGGCCGCTTTCGCTCTGCCTGCGCACCTGTCAGTACAGCACCCTCTGGCCACCTGCGTGCATCTGTCTGTCGGCTAACCGGTCGATAACAAGACCGGGAGGTGCCACCTGCACCGCCCATTGATTGCCGGGCAGCGGGGCGTACCGGGCAATGAGCAATATTCTGTAACCGATCTTTCCTGCACTATCGTGCAATGCCACCCTATAAACGGCATCTATGTCATTTCGGTTACTGGATTCAACATGCCTTCAGACCTGCCTGCCCGTCGCGGATTTCGTCGCCTGACCTGGGTGTTGATGATCCTGCTCATCATCGGCCTGCCCGTAGGTTGCACCCTGCTCGAACGCAAAGAGCGCGAACTGGTGTTTCGTATCGAACCGGGCACCGCCAGTTGGTACGGCGGCCTGCCAGCCGGGGTTCAGGAACTGGAGCTCAAGGCCCCCGACTTCGGTCCGGCACAGAACATTCACGCCTGGTGGTGGCCCGCGCCGCGCAAGGATGCCCCGGCCGTGCTTTACCTGCATGGCTCGCGCTGGAACCTGACCGGTCAGTTGTTCCGTATCGAGCAACTGCGCGCCTTGGGCTTCTCGGTATTGGCCATCGACTACCGCGGTTTCGGCCAGAGCAAAGGCGAGCTGCCATCGGAAAAAAGCGTATATGAAGACGCACGCATTGCCTGGCAGCGGCTCAAACTGCTGCAACCGGACCCTGACCGCCGCCTGATCTACGGCCACTCGCTCGGTGGCGCGGTGGCCGTGGACCTGGCCGCAGAACTGGGCCAGGAAGATCTGCCACAAGCTCGGGCACTGGTCATCGAGTCGACCTTCACCAACCTTGCCGACGTCGCTACCGCCATCGCCAGCAGCTATACCTCACTGCCGGTGCGCTGGCTGCTGTCGCAGAAGTTCGACTCGCAAGACAAGATCGCTGACATCCATATGCCGGTGCTGATCGTCCACGGCACGGACGACCGCTACGTGCCGCCGCGCTTCAGTGAGCAACTCTATGCCGCCGCCGTAGAGCCGAAAAAACTCCTGCTGGTGCCCGGCGGCACCCACAACAACAGCATGCGCCTGGGCCGTCAGGCCTACAGCGAAGCCCTCCAGGCGCTGCTGCGCACCCCGACACCACGGACCCAGGCCACCCAGCCGGCCAGCCGCCCTGGGCAGGCCGGTTAACTCAGCGGGTCGGCCCAGCGTCCTGGTCCTGGAAAATCGCCTCGATGGGCAGGCCAAACACCCGCGATATCTGGAACGCCAGGGGCAGGCTCGGGTCGTAGCGGCCATTCTCGATGGCATTGACGGTCTGCCGTGATACGCCCAGGCGGCTGGCCAGATCCTCCTGAGACCAGCGCCGCTCGGCGCGCAGCACCTTGAGCCGATTGTTCATCGGTAGCGCCGCGAAGCGATCAACAGGCCCAGCATCCACATCGCCGCCATCAGTGGCCAGACCACAAACAGTGACAGCTTTGGCAGGCCGACGTTTTCCAGAAAACCGTAGCTGAAGGTCAGCAATGCGCTGGCCGCAAAAGCAAAACCCAGTGCCTCGAACTGAATGCGCAGTTGCAGCTCATCCATCCGCCGCAGTTGCCGGACCACTGCCCAACACACCAGCAGGCAAGGCAATACCGGTGCGACGCTGATGGCGATGCGGGTCGCAGCGCCCAGGCCATCGACGGTCAACATCAGCAAAGAAATCAGCAAAACCAGCACATAGCAGCCCATGGCCAGGCCAAACTCGCGCAAGTAGGGACTCATGAAAAACCTCGTCAATGCAAAGCAAGCTTTACACCCTGCCTCAGAGACTGCCAGATGTAAAGCTTACTTTCCATTACGAACGCTACCGAGACTTACCCCTCGCGCTCCAGCATGTCGAAAATACGCGCCGCGAAGGCCTCCATGGTGAAGGGTTTGGTCATGATCCACATGCCGGGGTCGAGGTGGCCATTGCCGATAATGGCGTTTTCCGCATAACCGGTGATGAACAGCACGCTTAGCTGCGGGCGCAGCGAGCGTGCCGCATCGGCCAACTGCCGGCCATTCATGCCGCCCGGCAAGCCGACATCGGTCACCAGCAGATCGACCCGGATATCACTTTCCAGTAACCGCAATGCGCTGGCGCCTTCCGGCGCCTCGATCACCGCGTAGCCGCGGTCTTCGAGCACTTCGCTGACCAGCATGCGAATGGTCGGTTCATCGTCAACGATCATCACCGTGCGCAGCGACGGTGCCTGAGCGACCTCACCGGCCTGCTCGTCAGGCTCATCCGCCACCTCATCCTGATAGTGACGCGGCAGGTACAGGCACATGGTCGTGCCCTGACCGGGCTCGGAATAAATCCGCACCTGGCCGCCCGACTGGCGGACAAAGCCATAGACCATCGACAGCCCCAGCCCGGTGCCCTGCCCCAGCGGCTTGGTGGTGAAAAACGGATCGAAGGCCCGCGAGATGATCTCTGGAGTCATGCCGGTCCCGGTGTCGGTCACGCATAACGACAGGTACTGCCCAGGCGACAGGTCACGAACCCTCGATTCGCGCTCATCGATCCACTTATTGGCCGTCTCAATGGTAATCCGGCCGCCGTTCGGCATCGCATCCCGGGCGTTGAGACACAGATTGAGCAAGGCATTTTCCAGCTGCGGTGCATCGATGAACGTCGACCACAGGCCGATGGCGGTCACCACTTCCACGGCAATGTGCGGCCCGACCGAACGCCGCACCAGTTCTTCCATGCCGCTGACCAGACGATTGACGTCCACCGCTTTGGGGTCCAGCGTCTGGCGCCTGGAAAAAGCCAGTAAACGGTGAGTCAGCGACGCCGCACGGCGAGCTGCGTCCTGGGCAGTGGCCGCATAGCGATCAATATCGTTATAGCGCCCCTGGGTCAGGCGCGTACGCAACAGTTCCAGTGCGCCGTTGATACCGGTCAGCAGGTTGTTGAAGTCATGCGCGATGCCGCCGGTCAACTGACCGACCGCTTCCATTTTCTGTGACTGGCGCAGCGCTGCCTCGGCCTGCTTCAGGCGCTCCTGCTCGCGCAGTCGCTCGCTGATGTCATAAGCAAACAGGTAGGCGCCCACCGGCTGGCCGTCAGCGTCGCGCAAGGAGCTGTAGCGAATTTCATAGTGACGGTGTTGTTCACCGAAGTGGGTGATCTCAATGAATTCCTCGCCCGCCAGCACCCGGCCCCAGAGCTTGCGCACCTTTTCGCGCACCTCAGGCTGGCCCTGCAGCGCGTCAAGAATACTCTCGCCAACCTGGGGTTTGACGCCGAACAGCCGCTCGAACTCCCAGACCGCCACCGCGTTGATTGCCAGCCAGCGATAGTTCCGATCAATCACATGGATGCGCGCGTCAGTGCCATTGACCACATCGGCCAGCACATTGCGCTCGGCCACCGCATCACGCACGCGGCTTTCCAGGGTCTCGTTCAACTGCTGCAGGGCCAGCTCGGCACGTCTGCGGGCGGTGATGTCCTGAAATAGCACGGCAACCTGCCGGCAACTGGCCGGTTCGATACGAAACGCCGCCAATGCCAGGTAGCGCCCGGTGGCGACCAGTTCGCGCTCGAAGCGGATCGGCTCGCCGGTGCGCAGCACTTCACCGTACAACTGCACCCAGCCATCGGCTTCGGCACCGACCATCTCGCGCACTTTCTGGCCGACCACATTGCTGATCCCGGCGTGAAAGGCGTAGGCCGCGTTGGCCTCAATGTGGATGTAGTCGCTGAGCGGGCCGTGCGGGCCGTCGAAGAACTCGATGATGCAAAAGCCCTCGTCCATCGAGTCGAACAGAAAGCGATAGCGCTCTCGGGACTGGGCCAGGGCGCTTTGCGCTTGCTGCTCAAGGATCGCCATCTGCTGGCGCAGACGGGCATTTTCGTCTTCGAGGCTCTGCAGCCGGTTGCGCAGGCTCTGGATTGGGTGGTCGGTCAAGGCGTGAAGTCCCGATGTAAGGTGCCGCTCTGGCAACAGGCAGGACGACAGCAGCACGCTACGAGAAAAAGCGTGCGCTGGCAAAGACAATCCACTCGTTTGCAAGGCGTTGATGCGCAGCCAATACCGAATCAGAGCGTTTCAACAACACTGTTGGCTCAGCGCAAGCCGCCAAAGCGCTGCCAGAAGTTTTCTCCCACATCCGGCAGCGGACCGTCGGCGGTTTCCAGTACCCCGGCCAGCCACTCTTCGGCCTTGCCGCAGACCAGCCGGTAGATATTGCGGCACAACTGACGCGCCGCGCGGCCTTCCCAGTCGCCGGGCAGCAACTGGTCGGGCAACTGCGGGTCGCGCAGCAGCAGGCGACGGTATTCATGGACCAACAGGGTCCGGGCCAGGAAGCAGTCTGCGCCGCTGAGGTTGTCTTGCTCGCGCAGCGCCTGCCACAACGGCCGGAACAACTGGATGAACTCACTGTAATGCCGGCCCAGCTCGTCAATATTCCAGCTCTCGCGCACCTGCATGCGCAGCGCTCTGGACGCCAGCACATCCTGTGCCTTGGTCTCGAACACGATGCTGTCGTCCAGTGCATCGAGCGCTTGCAGGCTGGCATTGAGCTCCGCCTTGTCACAGCGCGGGCTGGCCAGCACCGTCGCAGAGATAGCGGCAAAGCCCTGCCATTCCAGCTCTTCACGCACCTGTTTGCGTTTATCGGCGCTCAATTGCGACAGCATCACCAGGCACCAGGCACCGTCCCAGGCCGGGACGCTGGCGCTGTACACCCGTTTGAAGGCTTGCTCGAAGCGCCGCCGCCCGGTGCCGGTGAGGCTGTAATAGCTGCGGCGCCCGACTTTCTCGGCGCTCAGCCAGCCCTCTTTGCTCAGGCGAAAGATCGAGGTGCGGATCAGCCGCTCATTGATCCCCACCGGCTCCAGCAACTGGATCAGGCTGCCCAGCCAGACCGTGCCGCCATGAGGTTCGATGGCATCGCCGTACAGGGTGATGATCAACGAACTGGCGCGGATCGGGGTGCGCTCCTGGAAGCGCTGGATAAGGTGATTCAGCGGGGCAAGGGACGACATGGGCTTACCGGACAACGAAAAGGATGCCGAATATACCGCCCGCCACCGATCGCCGCGAGTCTGCCCATCAACCGCCAGCCTTGGGCCGGTGGGCACTGGCGCTGATACGCGGCCGGTCTGGCCCGGCCTCAAGCAACGGTTCACACGCCACCAGACTGTGCTGGCAGCGCCGGGCAAGCGCCTGATACTCACGGGTACCGGCCTGTTTCCAGGCGACCTCGTCATCGCTGAGCAGGCGTTTGACGCTGGCCGGAGAGCCCATCACCAGCGATTGCTCGGCGCAACTGAAATTCGCCTTGACCAGGCTGGCGGCGGCAACAAACGACCGCGCACCGATTTGGGCTGCATCCATTACCACGGCATTGATACCCACCAGAACATCCGCGCCGATACGGCAACCGTGCAGCACGGCGCCGTGGCCGATATGGCCGTTGCGCCCCACCACCGTGTCGCTGTCAGGGAAACCATGCATGACGCAGGTGTCCTGCAGGTTGGCGCCCTCCTCCAGCACGATGCGCCCGAAATCGCCGCGCAGGCTGGCCAGCGGCCCGACATAGCAGCCAGGGCCAATGATCACATCACCAATCAATACCGCAGAGGGATGCACGTAAGCGGTGGGATGAACCACCGGAGTCAGGCCATCAAGGCTGTAGCAGGTCATGGGGGATCCTCTGGCCGGGAACGCCCGGCAGGTGGGCTGCAGACACACCACTTTCCTATAAAAACAAACCTTAAATCAATGAAAATTATTGATACACGTATCGTATCAAGACCTGAAAAACCCAAGCAAAAACCAACAAAAACACCTGATAAATAATGCTTTTACTAAAAAACATCGGATAAAAACAAAAACACTAGACACAAAAACCAATACACAAATCTGTTTTTCCGTATCACATTATGCCTATACTCATTTCAGCCCGCCTCACAGAGCGCGCCTTTCCAATAATCAGCGGTGCTCACACCGCCCTTGCTGCCGGAGGACTGCCTCATGCCTCAGACCCTTGTCCTGACCACGCCGATGACCGGCGTGCGGCTGCTGACCCTGCACCGGCCCGAGGCGCTGAACGCCCTGAACACCGCGCTGCTGGGTGACCTGGCCGAGGCGCTTGAGGTGGCAGCGGCAGACCCTGACATCCGGGCGGTGGTCATCACCGGCAGCCGCAAAGCGTTTGCCGCCGGCGCCGATATCCACGAAATGGCAGAGCGCGACATGGTCGGCATCCTTGACGACCCACGCCAGGCGCACTGGCAACGCATCGGCGCCTTTAACAAGCCGCTGATCGCCGCCGTCAACGGCTTCTGCCTCGGCGCTGGCTGTGAACTGGCGATGCATGCCGACGTGATCATCGCCGCTGAAGATGCCCGTTTCGGGCAACCGGAAATCAACCTTGGCATCATGCCCGGCGCTGGCGGCACCCAACGCCTGCTGCATGCGGTGGGCAAGTCACTGGCAATGCAGATGGTGCTTACCGGCCTGCCGATCGATGCCCGTCACGCCCGGCGCGCCGGGCTGGTCAGCGAGCTCACCCAGCCGGAGTTCACCGTTGACCGGGCCCTGGAGATTGCCCGCGTCATCGCCAGCAAAGCGCCGCTGGCGGTCCGCCTGGCCAGGGAGGCCGTGCTCAAGGCCCAGGACCTTGACCTGGCCAGCGGCCTGCGCTTCGAACGCCATGCTTTCACCTTGCTGGCCGGCACCGCCGACCGCAACGAAGGCATTCAGGCTTTTCAGGCAAAACGCGCTCCGGCGTTCACCGGCCGGTAATCCTTCGTCCTGCACAGAGAGCCCCAGCCATGGACTTTGAGCACATCCTGTTTTCCATCGAGGACGGCGTTGCTTTCCTTAGCCTCAACCGCCCCGAGCAACTCAATAGCTTCAATACCGCCATGCATCTGCAAGTGCGCGAAGCACTCAAACAGGTTCGCCAAAGCAGCACAGCACGGGTGCTGCTGCTCACCGGTGAAGGCCGGGGCTTTTGTGCCGGCCAGGACCTGTCTGACCGCAATGTCGCACCGGGCAGCGCGATGCCGGATCTGGGCGAGTCCATCGACACATTCTATAACCCGCTGATCCGCAGCCTGCGCGACCTGCCATTACCGGTGATCTGCGCGGTCAACGGCGTGGCCGCCGGTGCCGGGGCGAATATCCCGCTGGCTTGCGACCTGGTGCTGGCCGCCCGCTCGGCAAGCTTTATCCAGGCGTTTTGCAAAATCGGCCTGGTGCCCGACTCCGGTGGCAGCTGGCACCTGCCGCGCCTGGTGGGCATGGCAAGGGCCAAGGCACTGGCCCTGCTTGGCAACAAACTGAGCGCCGAGCAGGCCGAGCAATGGGGGCTGATTTATCAGGTACACGACGATGCCGATCTGCGCGACGAAGCCCTCAAGCTGGCCCGGCATCTGGCGACCCAGCCCACCTACGGCCTGGCCCTGATCAAACGCGCGCTCAACGCCAGTGCGCACAACAGCCTCGATGCGCAACTGGAACTGGAGCGCGATCTGCAACGCCTGGCCGGGCGCAGCGAGGATTACCGCGAAGGCGTATCGGCATTCATCAACAAACGCACCGCGACTTTCAAAGGACGCTGAACAATGACCGCACTGGACACCAGCAGCATCGTCGCGGTGATTGGCGCCGGCGCCATGGGTGCAGGGATTGCCCAGGTGGCCGCGCAGGCCGGTCATCGCGTCTGGCTATTCGATACCCGCCAGGGCGCCGCTGCCCAGGCCATTAGCGGGGTTGACCGGCAACTGGGGCGGCTGGTCGACAAGGGCCTGCTGGATGCCTCGCAGCGCCGCGTGATTGCCGCGCGCCTGCAACCGGCAGACAGCCTCCAAGCGCTGGCCGACGCCGCGCTGGTGATCGAAGCGATCGTGGAAAACCTCGAGCTCAAGCGCCAGCTGTTCGAGCAACTGGAAAGCATCTGCAGCGCCCACTGCATCCTGGCCAGCAATACGTCGTCATTGTCGCTCACCCGGCTGGCGGCCGGCCTCAAGCATCCACAGCGGATATTCGGCATGCACTTTTTCAATCCGGCACCGCTCATGGCGCTGGTCGAAATTGTCTCGGGCCTGGCCAGCGACCCGCAACTGGCAGCGCGCCTGTATGACACCGCCGACGCCTGGGGCAAACAGCCTGTGCACACCCGCTCGACACCCGGCTTTATCGTCAACCGGGTAGCACGCCCGTTTTATGCCGAAAGCCTGCGCCTGCTCCAGGAAGGCGCCGCCGACTGCGCCACCCTCGACGCGCTGCTGCGCGATGCCGGTGGCTTTCGCATGGGCGCCTTCGAGCTGACCGACCTGATCGGCCATGATGTCAATTACGCGGTGACCTGCTCGGTGTTCGACGCTTACCACGGCGACATGCGCTTCCAGCCTTCACTGGTCCAGAAGGAGCTGGTCGATGCCGGCCATCTGGGACGCAAAAGCGGTCGCGGCTTCTATGACTACAGCGAGACGGCAGAGCGCCCCCAGCCGCAGGAAATCAGCAGCCCGCTGCACATTGACAGCTGCGCAGTGGAGGGCGATCTGGGCATTGCCGCGCCGCTGATTACGCGCCTGCAACAGGCCGGCGTGCAGGTCACCCAACGCGCCGGCAGCGGAGTGATCCGGGTCGGAACGGCCACGCTGGCGCTCAGTGACGGACGGCTGGCCAGCCAGCGCGCCCAGGCACAAGGCATCGACAATCTGCTGCTGTTCGACCTGGCACTGGATTACCGCCGCGCCGCACGCATCGCCATCAGTTGCGCTGCCGACACCTCGGTACTGGCCTGCCAGCAGGTCGTGGCGCTGCTGCAGCGTGCCGGGTTCAAGGTCAGCCTGCTCAGCGACACCCCGGCGCTGGCAGTGCTGCGTACTGTAGCGATGCTGGCCAACGAGGCGGCCGATGCCCTGCTGCACGGGGTGGCCAGCGCGGCGGACATCGACCTGGCCATGTGCGCCGGCGTCAACTACCCACTTGGACCACTGGCCTGGGCCGATGCCATCGGCCCGCAACGGCTGCTGACGACCCTCGACAACCTGCAAGCCGCCTATGCTGAGCCACGCTATCGCCCGTCATTGTTGTTGCGCCGCCGCGCCACCGAAGGGAGGCACCTGCATGACACTTGACCCTCAACAACTGGCGCAGCGTTGCGCCAGCACCTTGTACGAACGCGACGCCGCCAGCCAGGCGATGGGCATGCACCTGCTGAGTGTCGGCCCCGGCAGCGCCCAACTGAGCATGCGGGTACGGGCCGACATGCTGCAGGGCGTCGGCACCTGCCACGGCGGTCATCTGTTTGCCCTGGCCGACTCGGCCTTCGCCTTTGCCTGCAATACCTACAACGCGGTCACCGTAGCGATTGGCTGCAGCATCGACTATGTGGCGCCTGCGCAGCTCGACGACCTGCTCACCGCCAGCGCCAGTGAACAGAGCCGCAGCGGCCGCACCGGCAACTACGACGTGCGTATCGAAAACCAGCACGGGCAGTTGATTGCCCTGTTTCATGGCAAATCCTACAAGGTGCGCGGCACCCTGCTCGACCTGGAGACTTCTGATGAGTGATAACCAGAACCCTCAAGCGCTGATCATCGACGCCATCCGCACCCCCATCGGCCGCTACGCCGGCGCGCTGGCCAGCGTGCGCGCCGACGATCTGGGCGCCGTGCCGATTCGCGCCTTGATCCAGCGCCATCCACACCTGGACTTCAGCCAGATCGACGACGTGTTCTACGGCTGCGCCAATCAGGCCGGTGAAGACAACTGCAATGTCGCGCGCATGTCGGCACTGCTTGCCGGCCTGCCGGTCAGCGTAGCGGGCACCACCCTCAACCGCCTGTGTGGCTCGGGCCTGGATGCGGTGGGCAGTGCAGCTCGGGCGATTCGTGCCGGTGAAGCCGGTCTGCTGATTGCCGGCGGCGTCGAGTCTATGTCCCGCGCCCCCTTTGTAATGGGCAAGTCCGAGCAAGCCTTCGGCCGCGCTGCCGAGCTGTTCGACACCACCATTGGCTGGCGCTTCGTCAACCCACTGCTGAAGGCGCAGTTCGGTATCGATTCGATGCCGGAAACCGCCGAGAACGTCGCAGCACAATTCAATATCTCCCGCGCCGACCAGGATGCTTTCGCCCTGCGCAGCCAGCACAAGGCCGCTGCGGCGCAAGCCAATGGCCGCCTGGCACAGGAAATCACCCCAGTTGCAATCAGCCAGCGCAAAGGCCCGGCCAGGCTCATTGAACAGGACGAGCATCCCCGCGCCGATACCAGCCTGGAGCAACTGAGCAGGCTCGGCACCCCGTTCCGCGAAGGTGGCAGCATCACCGCCGGCAATGCCTCAGGGGTCAACGACGGCGCCTGCGCCCTGTTGCTGGCCAGCCCGGCAGCGGCGCGCCGCCATGGCCTGAAGGCCCGTGGGCGGGTGGCAGGAATGGCCACGGCAGGCGTCGAACCCCGGATAATGGGCATCGGCCCTGTCCCTGCAACCCGCAAGGTGCTGGAACTGACCGGCCTGAGCCTGGCCGACATGGACATCATCGAACTCAACGAAGCCTTCGCCGCCCAGAGCCTGGCCGTGCTGCGCGAACTGGGGCTGGCCGACGACGACCCGCGGGTCAACCCCAACGGCGGCGCCATTGCCCTGGGGCATCCATTGGGCATGAGCGGTGCACGACTGGTCACCACGGCCTTGTATGAACTGGAAAACCGCCAGGGCCGCTACGCGCTGTGCACCCTGTGCATCGGCGTCGGCCAGGGCATCGCGCTGATTATCGAAAGACTCTGATACCGATAAACACCATTGGCCACCCAGGCGAGGAGTCTTCTCCTCATCACCACTCAAACATAAAAATAACCGAGTGAACCATGAACATGATCGCCGCCAATAGCCCCGCTAGCGCCTTGCTCGACCCGCTCGAGACCGCCAGCATCGACCAGTTGCGCCAACATCAGCTCGAACGCCTGCGCTGGAGCCTCAAGCACGCCTACGACAACGTGCCGCTGTACCGCCAGCGCTTTGACGAGCGCGGCGTACACCCTGATGACCTGGGTACTCTGGAAGACCTCAGCCAGTTTCCGTTTACCGGCAAGAGCGACCTGCGCGACAACTACCCCTTCGGCATGTTTGCCGTGCCGCAGAGCGAGGTGGTGCGCCTGCATGCCTCCAGTGGCACCACCGGCAAGCCGACCGTGGTTGGCTACACCCAGAACGATATCGACACCTGGGCCAATGTGGTGGCCCGCTCGATTCGTGCGGCAGGCGGTCGCCGTGGCGACAAAGTGCATGTGGCTTATGGGTACGGTTTGTTCACCGGCGGACTGGGCGCGCACTACGGCGCTGAGCGGCTGGGCTGCACGGTGATCCCGATGTCGGGCGGGCAGACCGAAAAGCAGGTGCAACTGATTCAGGACTTCCAGCCCGACATCATCATGGTCACGCCGTCCTACATGCTGAACCTGGCCGACGCGTTCGAACGCCAGGGCATCGACCCGTATCAACTGAAACTGCGCCTGGGGATCTTCGGTGCCGAGCCGTGGACCGCCGAGCTGCGCCGCGCCATGGAACAACGTCTGGGCATCACCGCACTGGATATCTACGGCCTGTCGGAGATCATGGGGCCGGGCGTGGCCATGGAGTGCGCCGAAACCAAGGACGGCCCGACGGTCTGGGAAGATCATTTCTACCCGGAAATCATCGACCCGGCGACCGGCGCGGTGTTGCCCGACGGCGAAATGGGCGAACTGGTGTTCACCTCACTGTCCAAGGAAGCACTGCCGATGGTCCGCTACCGCACCCGCGACCTGACCCGGTTGCTGCCGGGCACAGCGCGGCCAATGCGGCGCATCGACAAGATCACCGGGCGCAGTGACGATATGTTGATCATTCGCGGGGTGAATGTGTTTCCGACGCAGATCGAAGAGCAGATTCTCAAGATCGGCCAGTTGGCCCAGGTCTATGAGCTGCATCTGTATCGTAACGGCAACCTGGACAGCGTCGATGTGCATGTTGAGCTCAAGCATGACCTGCAAGGGCTGGCGGCCCAGCAGCAGCAACAGGTCGCCGACGAGCTGGGGCGCCGGATCAAGACCCATATCGGGATCAGTTCACGGGTGCTGATCCAGCCGTTTCATACCCTTAAGCGGTCTGAAGGCAAGGCTTGTCATGTGTTTGACAAGCGGCCCACCGCGTGAGCCTCAAGCGCGGGGCAATCTGCCGAGCTAATGCCGATCCTCCGGGAGGAGCCGGCCGGCGCCCCGGTCTGCTGGCGACTTCAGCGGCGAGCCAGTAGCTGATGTGCTGGTTTTACTGGCCCTGTCGCCAGCAAAGCTGCCTCTCACATTGACCGAGTGGACCTTAACTGATCGGCATTAATCTGTGACCGGCTTTAGCCGGGAAGACCTTTCGCTTTACGCAAGGGTCTGCGCCGCACTTGTGTTTGCTTCGGGCTGCGACCCGCTGCAAACGCGCAAAGGTGACTGAAACCCACCACCGCCGCAGCCAATGCTGCCCAGCCATAAAAAACCTTAAAAACAACAATTAAATTTTTCCTGTATCGCTTTTCACCACCCCAAGCACTCGAAGACCCTCCCGAAAACCTGCATAAAACCCCATAAACGGCATACATAACCTGACACCCACCCTCAAAAGCGATACGAAACCCAAATACAAAACATAAATTTCTGTTTGATATTTTTTTCTGTATCACTTAAAACTGTCTCAACAGCCCAAGCCACCCACCACAAGCGGGAGACGCAGCATGTACGCACAACTGGTCGAGACCGGCGTCAAGCGCATCAAGGCACTGCAAGACATGTCGCCCGAGGAACGGGCGTTTCAGGAAAAGATCGACGCCGAGATCAAGATCGAGCCAAAGAACTGGATGCCCGATGCCTACCGGCAAACCCTGATCCGGCAAATATCCCAACACGCGCATTCGGAAATCGTCGGCATGCTGCCCGAAGGCAACTGGCTAACCCGCGCCCCGACCCTCAAGCGCAAGCTGCAACTGATGGCCAAGATCCAGGACGAAGCCGGCCACGGCCTGTACCTCTACAGCGCCATGGAAACCCTCGGCGCCGACCGCGACGAAGAAATCGCCAAACTGCACAACGGCCAGGCCAAGTACTCCAGCATCTTCAACTACCCCACCCTGAGCTGGGCCGACATGGGCGCAGTGGGCTGGCTGGTCGACGGCGCTGCCATCGTCAATCAGGTCGTCCTGCAACGCACCTCCTACGGCCCCTACTCACGGGCCATGGTGCGCATCTGCAAGGAAGAAAGCTTCCACCAGCGCCAGGGCTATCAACTGCTGCTGACCATGATGAAACAAGGCACCCAGGCCCAGAAAGACATGGTCCAGGACGCCATTAACCGCCTGTGGTGGCCAGCGCTGATGATGTTCGGCCCAAGCGACGCCGACTCGCCCAACAGCGCCCAGTCCATGGCCTGGAAAATCAAACGCCAGAGCAACGACGAGTTGCGCCAGCGCTTCGTCGACCAGACCGTGCCGCAACTGCAACTGCTCGGCTGCACCGCCCCCGACCCGGACCTGAAGTGGAACGCCGACCGTGGTCACTACGACTTCGGCGAAATCCAGTGGCAGGAGTTCTATGAAGTGCTCAAGGGCAACGGCCCGTGCAATCAGGAACGGGTCGCCAAACGCCGCCAGGCCATCGAAAACGGCGCCTGGGTCCGCGAAGCCGCCGTGGCCTACGCGCAAAAACAACACGCCAGGCACACCGCCGCCTGATCGGGAGACACCGCCATGTCCGAATGGACCCTGTTCGAAGTGTTCGTGCGCAGCAAGCATGGACTCAATCACAAACATGTTGGCAGCGTGCATGCCGCCGACGCCGCGATGGCGATCGAGAACGCCCGCGAGCTGTACACCCGGCGTAACGAAGGGGTGAGCCTGTGGGTGGTGCCTTCGGCGCTGATTACCGCGTCCTCGCCAGACGAGAAAGACCCGTTGTTCGACCCGGCGCAAGACAAGGTCTACCGGCATGCCAGCTTCTATGAACTGCCGCCTGAAGTCGGCCACATGTGAGGAGCCGAGCATGAACCCGTCTGCCGACCTTATTGAATACCTGCTGCGTCTGGGTGACAGCGCCCTGATCCAGGGCCAGCGCCTGTGCGAGTGGTGCGGCAGTGCGCCGGCCCTGGAAGAAGAGCTGGCGTTGATGAATGTGGGTCTGGACCTGATTGGCCAGTCGCGCAACTGGCTGGAGTATGCCGCCGAGCTGCTGGGCGACGGCCGCGATGCGGATCACCTGGCGTTTCGCCGCGATGAGCGCGCCTTGCGCAACCTGCTGCTGGTCGAACAACCCAACGGCGATTATGCCGTGACCATGACCAAGCAATTTCTGTATGACGCCTGGCATTTACAGATGCTGCGCGGGCTGAGCAGTTCCAGTGATGAGCGCATCGCCGGCATCGCCGCCAAAGCGTTCAAGGAAGTCACCTACCACCTGCGCCGCTCCGGTGAATGGGTCGAACGGTTGGGCGATGGCACCGACGAAAGCCATCGGCGCATGCTCAACGCCATTGATCAGCTATGGCGCTTCACGGTCGAGCTGACCGCCGCTGATGAGCTGGAGCAGCGCCTGTTCGAGGCGGGTATCGCCGCCAACCCGCAACAAGTGGCCGATGCCTGGCAAAGCACGGTGGCCGACCAGTTGGCCCGCGCCACCCTGCCACTGCCCGCGCCGGCCAGCCCGTTCTACCTCAGTGGCCGGCAAGGCTTGCACAGCGAACATCTGGGCCTGCTGCTGGCAGAAATGCAGTCGCTGCACAGGAGTCATCCCGATGCGACCTGGTGAACAGCCAAGCACCGAACTGATCGCGGGCGACCGTGGTGCGCGGCCGCTGCAGCCTGGCGATCTGGCCCATGCCTGGGCGGTGCTCGGCAATGTCATGGACCCCGAAGTGCCGGTGGTCAGCGTGGTCGAGCTGGGGATTGTCCGTGATCTGGACTGGCAGGCCGGCCACCTGCATGTGGTGGTGACCCCAACCTACTCGGGCTGCCCGGCCACCGAGGTGATCGAGCAGGACATCGCCGCGGCGCTGGAACAGGCCGGCTTTGCTGCGCCGCAGCTGGAGCGGCGCCTGACCCCGGCGTGGACCACCGACTGGCTCAGCGCCAGCGGCCGCGAGCGGCTGCGCGGTTATGGCATCGCCCCGCCTGAGGGCAGCGCCAGCAAACGCAGCCTGCTGGGCGAGGCAGCACAGATCAACTGTCCGCAGTGCGGCAGCGCACACACCGAGCGGCTCAGCGAGTTTGGTTCCACAGCTTGCAAAGCGCTGTATCGCTGCCGCGACTGCCTGGAACCTTTCGATTACTTCAAGTGCATCTGAGCGGCCTGCTGCAGGAGAACAATAATGAGCAAATTCCACAGCCTGACCGTCAGGGACGTACGCCCCGAAACCCGTGATGCGGTGTCGATTGCCTTCGACATTCCGCCTGAACTGGCCGAGCGCTTTCGTTTCGAGCACGGTCAGCATCTGGTGATGCGCACCCATCTGGACGGCAAAGAGGTGCGCCGCTCCTACTCGATCTGCACCGGCGCCAACGATGGCGAACTGCGCGTGGCGATCAAGCGGGTCGCCGGCGGGGTGTTCTCGGCCTGGGCCAACGACCGTCTCAAGGTCGGCCAGCAACTGGAGGTCATGCCACCGGCCGGGCATTTCAGTGTGCCACTCGACCCCACGCGCCATGGCCGCTACCTGGCGGTGGCCGCCGGCAGCGGCATCACCCCGATCCTGTCGATCATCAAGACCACCCTGCAGAGCGAGCCGCACAGCCAGGTCACGCTGATCTACGGCAACCGCTCCAGCACTGCGGCGCTGTTTCGCGAGCAACTCGAAGACTTGAAAAACCGCTACCTGCAACGCCTGAACCTGATCTTCGTGTTCAGCCGCGAGCAACAGGATGTCGAGCTGTACAACGGGCGCATCGATGCCGACAAATGCAGCCAGTTGTTCAGCCGCTGGATCAACGTCAAGGCGCTGGATGCGGCGTTTATCTGCGGTCCGCAAGCGATGACCGACACCGTGCGCGAGCAGCTTCAGGCCAACGGTCTGCCAAGCGAGCGCATTCACTTTGAGCTGTTCGCCGCAGCGGGCAGCAGCCACACCCGCCAGGCCCGCCAGATCGCCGCCCAGGCAGGCAGCGCCACGAGCCAGATCACCGTGATCAGCGACGGTCGCGAGCTCTCTTTCGCCCTGCCCCGCAACAGCGTCAGCGTGCTCGAAGCCGGTAATGCCCAGGGCGCCGAGCTGCCGTATTCGTGCAAGGCCGGCGTGTGCTCGACCTGCAAATGCAAGGTGATCAGCGGCGAGGTGGAAATGGACAGCAACTTCGCCCTGGAAGATTACGAAGTCGCCGCCGGCTACGTGCTGTCGTGCCAGGCCTTCCCGTTGAGCGACCAGGTGGTGCTGGATTTTGACCAGCGCTGAACCCACAGGCGCCGCCGGGCAATCGCCCAGCGGACCGCGCAAACCCTGACTGATCGGCATTGCGCCTGCGAGCCCGTTAGCACCGGATGCCCCCCTGCACCCGCCACACCGCGTTTCTAAAACAATCACAAAAAAAGAGAGCCGCCCCATGACGCCACAGGACATCGAACAGTTACAGCGCCACCCCGACTTCATCGAGCTGGTCAAGCGCAAGCAACGCCTGACCTGGTCGCTGACCCTGATCATGCTGGGGATTTACTATGGCTTCGTCGTATTGATGGCCTTCTACCCACAGACACTGGGCCGCTCGCTCAGCGGTGGGGTGACCAGCCTGGGGATCGTGCTGGCCGTTGCGGTGATCCTCCTGTCGTTTGTGTTGACCGCCCTCTATGTGCGCCAGAGCAACCGGGTGCTCGATCCGCTGACCGAAAAACTGTTGCAGCAGGTGCAGCCATGAAGCCTTCGCTGCTTGTCACTGCCGTCGGCAGCCTGTTGTGCAGCGCCAGCGCGCTGGCCGCCGACGCGCCTGCCCGGCCATTGAACTGGCATGCCATCGGCATGTTTCTGGTGTTCGTGCTGTTCACCCTCGGGGTGACCCGCTGGGCGGCATTGCGGACCCGCTCGGCCAGCGACTTCTACACCGCAGGCGGCGGCATCACGGGTTTGCAGAACGGTCTGGCGATTGCTGGCGACATGATCAGCGCGGCGTCGTTTCTGGGGATCTCGGCGATGATCTTCATGGTCGGCTATGACGGCCTGCTGTACTCGCTGGGCGTTGTCGCCGCCTGGCCGATCATTCTGTTCCTGATCGCCGAGCGGTTGCGCAACCTGGGCAAATATACCTTTGCCGATGTGGTGTCGTACCGTTTGCAACAGACACCCATCCGTATCACGGCGGCGTTCGGCACCTTGATCGTGGCGCTGATGTACCTGATGGCGCAGATGGTCGGTGCCGGCAAACTGATCGAGCTGCTGTTCGGCATCAGTTACCTGCAAGCGGTGCTGCTGGTCGGGGTGCTGATGGTGTGTTACGTCACTTTCGGCGGCATGCTGGCCACCACCTGGGTCCAGATCATCAAGGCCGTGATGCTGCTCTCGGGCGCCAGCTTCATGGCGTTCATGGTCTTGCGCCACTTCAACTTCAGCACTGAGGCGATGTTCGCCGGTGCGGCAGCGGTGCACGCCAAGGGGGCCGCGATCATGGCGCCGGGCGGCATGCTCAGCAGCCCTATTGATACTCTGTCGCTGGCAGTGGGGATGATGTTCGGCACCGCCGGCCTGCCGCACATCCTGATGCGCTTTTTCACCGTCAAGGATGCCCGCGAGGCGCGCAAAAGCGTGCTGTATGCCACCGGTTTCATCGGCTATTTCTACCTGCTGCTGATCGCCATCGGCTTCGGCGCAATTGTCATGGTCGGCACCGATGCGGCCTTTCGCGACGGCACTGGCGCCATCATCGGTGGCGGCAATATGGTCGCGGTGCATCTGGCCCAAGCGGTCGGCGGCAGCCTGTTTCTCGGTTTCATCTCGGCCGTGGCCTTCGCCACCATTCTGGCGGTGGTCGCGGGCCTGGCCTTGTCTGGCGCCTCGGCAGTGGCCCATGACCTGTATGCCTGCGTGATCCGTAAAGGCCAGGCCAGCGAGCGCGAAGAAATGCGCATGTCGCGCCTGACCACCCTGGTGATCGGCGTGCTGGCGGTCATTCTCGGCGTGCTGTTCGAGTCGCAGAACATCGCCTTCTTGTCAGGTCTGGTGCTGGCGATTGCCGCCTCGGTGAATTTCCCGGTGCTGTTGCTCTCGATGTTCTGGAAAGGCCTGACCACCCGTGGTGCAGTGGCCGGCAGCCTGGCGGGCCTGATATCGGCAGTGGTGCTGCTGGTCTTGAGCCCGGTGGTGTGGGTCAAGCTGCTTGGCCACGACACAGCATTGTTCCCCTACTCCAACCCCGCGCTGTTCTCCATGAGCTGCGCGTTCGCCTGCGCCTGGCTGTTCTCGGTCACCGACCGCTCCGAACGCGCCACTCAGGAACGCGGCCGCTACCTGGCGCAGTTCATTCGCTCGATGACCGGGCTGGGGGCTGCGGCGGCCAGCCGGCATTAGATTTTGGGTAAAAAATTTTCGCATTGATCGCGGCTCAGTCCGCTTCTACAACCGACGGAACAATAACAATGCATAACGTCCGTGTTTCTGCACCATTGCTGCTGGCCATGGGGGCCGCCAGCGCCCAGGCCGGTTTTGTCGAAGACAGCAAGGCCAGCCTGGAGATGCGCAACTTCTACCTGAACCGCGACTTTCGCCAGAACAATGCGCCCCAGGCCAAGGCTGAAGAATGGGCGCAAGGCTTCACCGCCCGCCTGGCGTCGGGCTTTACCGAGGGCACCGTGGGTCTGGGCGTGGACGCCATCGGCGAACTGGGTATCAAGCTCGACTCCAGTGCCAGCCGGCGCAATACCGGGCTGCTGGCCTTCGACCCGGCCAGCGGCGAGCCGGTCGACCAGTACAGCGAACTGGGCATCGCGGCCAAACTGCGGGTGGCGAAAAGCGTTCTGAAACTCGGCACCTTGCAACCCATGCTGCCGGTGGTGACCTATAACGACACCCGTCTGCTGTCGTCGACCTTTCAGGGCGGCATGCTGACCTCCACAGACATCGACGGCCTGACCATCAATGCCGGACGCCTGACCCGCGCCAACCTGCGCGATTCGTCCAGCCGCGATGCGATTGGCTACGGCGCCGCCAGCAGCGACGCGTTTGACTTTGCCGGTGGCAGCTACGTGTTCAGCCCGCGACTGACCGCCAGTTACTACTACGGCAAGCTCGCCAACATCTACCGCCAGCACTTTGTCGGCCTGGTGCACAACGTGCCGCTGGGGACGAACTTGAGCCTGCGCAGTGACCTGCGCTATTTCGACAGCGGCAACGATGGCCAGCAACGCGCCGGGCGCATCGATAACCGCAACCTCAACGGCATGTTCACGCTGGGCTACGGCGGGCACAAGGTCGGCCTGGGCTTTCAGCGCATGTCGGGCGACAGCGCCTTTGCGTTTCTCAATGGCGGTGACCCGTACTCGGTCAACCTGGTGACCTATAACACCTTTACCCGCGCCGAAGAGGACGCCTGGCAACTGCGTTACGACTATGACTTTGCTGCCCTCGGCGTGCCGGGCCTGAGCTTCATGACCCGCTATGTCGATGGCCGCAATGCGCGCACCGCCAGCGGCGATCACGGCGAAGAATGGGAACGCAATACCGATATCGCCTACGTGCTGCAAAGCGGCCCGCTCAAGGGTTTGAGCATGCGCTGGCGCAACCTGACCTTTCGCTCCGGTAACGGGCTGAGCACCGACCTGGACGAAAACCGGCTGATCCTGGGCTACACCCTGGCGCTTTGGTAGTGCTGGCCCCGCCCACCACAAATGTGGAGACACTCTGATGAGCAACGCCCCTACCCTGCAAAGTTTTATCGCTGGTCGCTGGATTGGCGAGCATGGCGCCGCCTCGCTGCGCAGCGCTGTCAATGGCCAAGGCATTGCCCACACGCATGACGAGCCGCTGGATTTCAACGAGGCCCTGGAGCACGCGCGCCGGCAAGGCCGTGACAGCCTGCTGGCCCTGGATTTCCAGCAACGCGCCGCATGCCTGAAGGCGCTCGGCAACTACCTGCTCGAACGCAAGGAACTGCTGTACAGCCTGTCGTACCACAGCGGCGCCACGCGGACCGATAGCTGGATCGACATCGAGGGCGGTGCCGGTACGCTGTTCGCCTATGCCAGTATCGGCCGCCGCGAACTGCCCTCGGGCAACTTGCTGCACGAAGGCCCGGCCATGCCGCTGGGCAAGCTGGGCAGCTTCGTTGGCAGCCATATTCTGGTGCCGCGCGGCGGCGTGGCGGTGCATATCAATGCGTTCAACTTTCCAATCTGGGGGATGCTGGAAAAGTTTGCGCCGAGTTTTCTGGCCGGCATGCCGTGCATCGTCAAACCGGCCACCGCGACCAGTTACCTGGCCGAAGCGACCGTGCGCCTGATGCACGAGTCCGGCTTGCTGCCCGCTGGCAGCCTGCAACTGATCATCGGCAGCACGGGCGATTTGCTTGACCGCCTGCAAGGTCAGGATGTGCTGACCTTCACCGGCTCGGCCGACACCGCCGCGAAACTGCGCGTCAACCCTAACCTGATCCGCCAGTGCGTGCCGTTCAACGCCGAGGCCGACTCGCTGAACTGCGCGATCCTCGCCCCGGAAGTGACCCCGGACGATCCTGAGTTCGAGCTGTTCATCAAGGAAGTGGCCCGCGAGATGACCGTCAAGGCCGGCCAGAAGTGCACCGCCATCCGCCGCGCCATTGTGCCGGCCAGACACATCGACGCGGTCGCGCAACAGCTGCATGCGCGGCTCAGTAAAGTGGTGGTCGGCGACCCGTCAGTGGAGGGCGTGAAGATGGGCGCCCTGGCGTCCCATGCGCAACAGGCCGACGTTGCCGAGCGCTTGCAACTGCTGCTGGCCAGCAGTGAGCTGCTGCTGGGGGCCGCCGACGGTTTTGCGCCGCGTGGCGAAGGGGTGGCCGAGGGCGCGTTCTTTGCCCCGACCCTGCTGCGCAGCCGCAACCCGCATGCCGAGGGCGGCGCCCACGATATCGAAGCGTTTGGCCCGGTCAGCACATTGATGGCCTACGAGGATCTGGACGAGGCCATTGCCCTGGCCGCCCGTGGCAAAGGCAGCCTGGTTGCCAGCCTGATCACCAAAGACCCGCAGGTCGCCGCCAAAGTGGTGCCCGCCGCAGCCGCGCTGCATGGTCGGCTGCACATTCTCGACCGTGAATCAGCCGCCGAGTCCACCGGCCATGGCTCGCCCCTGCCCCAACTCAAGCACGGCGGCCCCGGGCGGGCCGGCGGCGGTGAGGAACTGGGCGGTCTGCGGGCGGTGAAACACTACCTGCAACGCAGCGCCGTGCAAGGCTCGCCGAGTATGCTCATGGCCGTCACCGGCGAGTACGTGCGCGGTGCCAGGCTGATCGAAACCGAAGTCCACCCGTTCCGCCGCTATTTTGACGACCTGCAGATCGGCGAATCGCTGCTGACCCATCGGCGCACCGTGACCGAAGCTGACCTGGTCAACTTTGGCTGCCTGTCGGGGGATCACTTCTACATGCATTTTGACGAGATTGCCGCCCGCCAATCGCAGTTCGGCAAGCGCATCGCCCACGGCTACTTCGTACTCTCTGCGGCCGCCGGGCTGTTCGTCTCCCCCGCGGCGGGCCCGGTACTGGCCAACTATGGCCTGGATACGCTGCGCTTCATCAACCCGGTGGGCATTGGTGACACGATCCGTGCGCGGCTGACCTGCAAGCGCAAGATCGACCAGGGCAAGCTCAGCGCCAGGGACGAACCGCAAGGGGTGGTGGCCTGGGATGTGGAGGTGACCAACCAGCACGACGAGTTGGTGGCCAGTTACGACATCCTGACCCTGGTGCTCAAACGCTCAAGCCTTGCTTAACCGGCGATCTCGCCGACTTCGACCCGGTCACGGTGCTGCTTGGCCCGGTACAGCGCCTGGTCTGCGGTGCGCAGCAGCGCATCGAAGCTGTGCTGCAGATGGCGGCTGCCGGACTGGGTCAGACCGGCACTGAACGCAATCGGCAATGGCAACTGCGGGTCCAGTTCGCGACTGGCCAGCGCATCGCGCAGGCGCGCCATGAACACCTGCGCCTGGGCGACATCGGTGTGCGGAAACATCAACAGAAACTCTTCCCCGCCCCAGCGCACGAACACATCGCTATGACGCTTGAGCGAAAACACCGCCGCCGAGAACGCCTGCAAGGCACTGTCGCCCACCGCATGGCCGTACTTGTCATTGATGCTCTTGAAGTTGTCCAGATCGATCATCGCCACCGTCAGCGGATAGCTGCCGAGTGCGGCCTGCGCCCATTGCTGGTTGAGAATCGGCTGGGCGCCGCGCCGGTTCAAGGCCCCGGTCAGCACGTCGGTGATGCTCAGTTGCAGGGCCTGCATGCGCAAGTGCTCCTGAAGCATCAGGGCAAAGCCGAGGGTAAACAGGAATGACACCGTAAAATCCACCAGCAGCGCCATCCGCGAGGGCATGTCCGGCTCGTCATAAGGCAGCGGCGGGATCGGCTCGATCAATAGGCTGACACATGACCACAGCTGGAAGCCGAAGGCGAACACCTGGGTCGCGGCAATCCCCCAAGCGCCGCGATAAGTCCTCAACAGCCCGGCACAGACCCGCATCTGCACGGCAATCGCCAGCGCCGCCACCCCGGCAAACCAGGGAAGAATCCAGGAAGTGTCGATCAACGCCACCGCCAGGGCCAGATAGCCGGCCAGCGGCACCAGCACCCAGCCGAGCTGCTGGCCGAGGCGTCCCGGCAGCCCGACAAAATGACGCAACGCCACGGTATGACAACCAATACTGGCAATCAGCAGACCGGTGCTGGCCAGCAAGGCAGCGCGTGGCGACAGAATCTCCAGCCAGTGCAGCGACGGCAGCAACAGGCCGGGCTGGAGCATTTCGGCAACCCGGTACGAGGTATTGCACAGCTCACCCAACAGCCACCAGTGCAGGGCCTTGTTGCTGCGCCCCGCACCGACATACGACAGGCACAGCAATAGCGCCGTCATGATCCCGAACGGAGTGATGATCAACAGTAACGAGAAGGGATCGCTGAGCAACATGAACGGCGGCTTCTGGACAAAGGGCTGCAAGCACCCTCGCATTATGTCAGAGCGCCAGCAATTTGACTCTGGCCGATGGGCAGATAGTTTTCAGCCCGCCAGAGTCAGCCTTGGGCCCGCTCTACCCGGTTACGCCCGGTACGTTTGGCCTGGTACAACGCCGTGTCCGCAGAGCTGTAAGCGGCATCGAAGCGCAGGCCGGCCGCACTGGCGCTGACCCCGAAACTGGCAGTGACCTGGCGGTTGACCGGGGCAGCAAAGCAATGCCCGGCGATCGCCGCGCGCATGGCTTCGGCATAGTCCAGCCCCTGCTGCAAGTCGCTGCCAGGCAGCACGACGGTGAACTCTTCACCGCCCACCCGGCCGATCACCCCGACCTTGGCCACAATCGGCGCCAGGCATTCGACGATCCCGCGAATCACTGCATCGCCCGCCGGATGACCAAAGTCATCATTGATCTGCTTGAACAGATCAATGTCCAGCACGATCAATACCGCGCCGGTGCTTTCCAGCATCCGCTTGGCCCGCTCGATCACGGCACCGCGGTTCAGCACCCCGGTCAGGGCATCATGGGTAGCGCGGAACTCCAGCTGTTCGGCCAGCGTTTGCAACTGCAGATTGAGCGCGTTCATCTCGCGTTCGGCACGGTCACTGCGAGTGATCAAGCGCCGGGTTTCTCGAATCAGGCGCTCGAAGTGGCTGGTCAGTTCGGCCAGCGACTGCTGGTAGAGCTCAGCGTCGGCATCGGCCTGAGCGAGGACCGAGCGGGCACGCCGCAACGCGTCGGTCTCGCTACTGAACAAGTCCACGGTCTGATCCGCACGCGCCTGGAGCGCAGAGCCAGCAGTCACCATGACCAATCTCCTTTATGAAACCGACACGGGATGATCATTGAAGGTCAACGAGGTGAAATCGGCCTGCAGTTCTTCACCGAACTCGAAGATCGTTTCGTCTTCTTCATCGTGATACCAGTTGACCACGATCTTGTTACCGGCCATGGCCGCGTGGTCAAGGGTATCGAAGATATTGAACAGCATCTTGGTGCTGGAGCTGTTGAAGTAGGCCAGTGCAATGTTGGCCGTCACTTCAACGCCGGCGCAATTAGCAAGAAAGTCGCGCAGTTGCTGGACGATCGGCGCATAAAACGCGGCGGCGTTTTCAGGATAGGACTCGCCCTTGATGGTCAGCAGGCGTTGGTCATAACGAAAATCGACTTCAGGCGAAGTGGCAGTGGCTTCAATGAAAAAATTGTCCATCACAGTCATCAATCCATTCAAATAGTGGCTTTGAGGCAGAACAAGGTGGTCTCCGGGTCTTGCGGGCGCGGCTGGAAGCTGTACTCCAGCGGCTCGCTGGCGTCGCGGGCCATGGTCAGAAAACCCAGCCCCGCGCCTTTGCTGCCCTCCGGCGTTTCGGCCCGCAGGGACACCTTGTAGGCCTGTTTGATTTCTTCAACCGACATGCCGCGCAGCGGTTCGAGGTTGGCGCGCAGCCGCTCGACCTCGCCACTGGCCACCGGGTTGGCACAGAGCATGGTGAACCGATTGTTTTCAGCACTGATGCAGACCGCGCCATGACGCAGCCCGGTGTCGTCCTCGGCCGACACGCCCAAGGCATCGACCGAGTAGTGGACGATGTTTTGCGACAGCTCGATGAACGATGAGAACAGCTTGCGGCGGGTCGGGCCGCTGACACCGGAGACTTCAAGCTGCAGCTTGACCACCTCGGCCATCGCCGAAACGACGCTGTGGGAGAAGTAGCCCATGTGGTAGAAAATCACGTTGCGCTGTTGGGCAAGGTCGAAAAAGCTCATGTCATGGTCCTCAATGGCGCGCAGCAGATTAGTCATCATTGCTCCTGAGACGAGCGCAAAAGAAAGTCAAATCGTCACGACGATTCTGTTCGCCCTGCCAGTGCGACAGGACTTGCAACAACCCCTGGCCAATCTCGGCCGCCGGGCTATCGCTATTGGCCAGCAGGCTTTCAAATACCCGGCGCTTGCCAAAGGCGATGTTCTTGACCCCGCCAATCTGGTCGGTCAGGCCATCGGTGGTGATAAAAATCAGGCTGCCGGACTCCAGCGGCACACTGTGCATCTCCCATTGGTAATCCATGCCGCTGTCGACGTAGCCGACGCCCATCCGCTGGCCGGCAACCGTCTGAAACTGCTCAGCCTCCGGGTGCAGCACATGCAGGGACAGCCGCGCACCAGCAAAGCGCAGGGTCCAGGTATGGGTATCGAACCAGAAGAACGCAGCGTCCAGGCCGTCATCGGATTCCGGGGTGCCGTCGGCGTCGCGGTCCTGACCGAGCATGCTCTTGACGCTGCGGTTGACCGCCGACAGCAGGGTCGCCGGGTTGCGCGGCCCGTACTGATCGAGCGCCTGACCCAGCGCGCTGGAGGCAATCAGGGTCATGAACGCACCGGGCACACCATGGCCGGTGCAGTCGGCAATCGCGCCGAACCAGCCATCGGGGTACTTGCAGAAGTGATAGAAGTCGCCGCCCACCACATCACGCGGCTCCCAGACCAGTGAGGCGTCACTCAAGGTCGAGGCCAGCGTCTCGCGCGAAGCACGCAGCATGGCGCGCTGAATGACACTGGCGTATTCGATGCTTTGCATCATCTGGCGGTTCTTTTCCGCCTGCATCGCCGCCACCACCGCGATCAGTTGCAGACCGTTGCCCAAGCCGACAAACCGCCCTTCACGGGTCACGATAAAGCCGTCGGCCAGCGCTTTTTCTCCGAACTCGACGGTCTTGAAGGTCAGCTCTTCGATGCTCATCTCGGCATCGACGATCAGCGGCTCCTTGTCCATGAAGGCGATGCAGCTTTTCTTGTCGTACAGCTCGCGGTGATACAACTTGCTCATCTGTGACATGAAGATATTGCGATTGATCAGCCCGACCGGCCGCTCTTGATCGACCACCGCCAGGCACACCAGGTCGCGCTGGGTGGTAAAGACCTCCATGACCAGTGAGTTACTGTCGTCTATGTCGATGGCTGGAACGAAGTTGCACAGATCCCCCGCACTTTTGTGGTCACGGGGCAATCGGGGACGCATGAATTGAAAATGCTCTGCTTTCATTCGCGGGCCACTGCACATCATAAATACGTGACCCTACTACAGCGATATTAAACTGATATTACAGTGTCCTTTCAGGGCATCAGGGTCTCCAGCAACCAGGCGCCGGCCGGACCCAGGGTGCGCTGCCGCGACCAGATCACATCAACCGCCGAGCGGCGTGGCCAGCCCGGCACCTGCAACTCCTGCAAGCGCCCCTGGGCGTAGCCAGACACCAGCCAGCGCGGCAAGGCGGCCCAGCCAAAGCCGAACACCGCCATGTCCATTAGCAGCAGATAGTTAGGCGCCGACCAACTGCGCCGGCTGCTGGTGGGCAGGTCATCGGTCGGGTTGAGGTGCTCTACCAGGGTGTTGAGTCGCAAGGCCCGATGACCCGCCAATTGCGCGTAGCTGACCTGCTGCTGGCCAGCCAGTGGATGCTGGTGCGCAACGAACAAGCCAAAATCGGCGCGTTCGGTGATGGTTGCATGGCCGATCTCGGGCGGATAACCGGCCTGGGCCGAAAGCAGGCCCAGCGTCGCCCGGCCGCTCTGGATCAGATTGATGGCATCGCCGTGTTCGGCAAATACGCATTCCAGCTCGATATCCGGAAAACGCTGGTCCAGCTCGGTCATACGCGCTTCGAATTCGACGAACTGGTTGGCATCGGACAACACCAGGGTCAGGCGCGGCTCAACGCCAGCCGCCAGCCGCCCGGCGGTGCGACGCAGCAAGTCCTGGGCACACAGCACATCCTCGACCCGCTCCAGCATGGCCCTGCCCGCTGCGGTCAACACCGGCTGGCGCGCCGAACGATCAAACAGTTGCAGATCCAGATCGATCTCCAGCCGGGCAATGGCCTCGCTGATGGTTGACTGGCTTTTACCCAGCCGGCGCGCCGCCGCACTGAACGAACCCAGCGCAGCGATCTGGACAAAGGCCTCAAGGGCTTCGGGTGAATAATTCATGACGCGGCCTCCATCGGTTTTACCGATTGATCGTATTTTCACTTTAGCCCGATGACCGATAAGAATGCAGGATCTTTATTGACAGGTGGCTCCGTCATGAACAGCTCAGCCCATTCACTCCCTGCCAAAACCCTCAAGGAACGCGTGCTGCACGCCTTCGCCTTCGAGACGGTCGGGGTCATCATCTGTGCGCCGATCCTGGCCTGGGTGATGGATCGCTCAATTGGCAGCATGGGCGCCCTTACAGTGATGATCTCCACCGTGGCGATGCTCTGGAACATGCTGTTCAACCTGCTTTTTGACCGTATCCGCGCCCGGATGGGCTTCAACATGACCCTGACCAACCGTACGCTGCATGCGCTGTGCTTTGAGGCGGGTCTGATTCTGGCCGTGGTACCGCTGGCCGCCTGGTGGCTGTCGATCAGCCTGGTCCAGGCGTTCTGGCTGGACATTGGCGTGCTGCTGTTTTTCCTGCCCTACACCATGGCGTTCAACTGGGCCTGGGATGGCGCGCGCGAGCGAGTGCTGCGTAACCGGCAGGTGCAACAGTACAACTGACCAGTCAAAAAAGCGCATGGCTGTATGGGAGCGCTCGCACTCGCTTCTTGCACACTGACTGCACTTAATAAGACAGGGAGCGCGACACCATGACAGAAATCCTCAAACTGGCAGCCTTCAGCGACGGCGAAACAGGCGGCAACCCGGCCGGGGTGTGGATTGGCGATGCCCTGCCCGATGAGCCACGCATGCAAGCCATCGCGGCAGAGGTCGGGTTTTCCGAGACCGCGTTTGCCGCCCCGCTGGACGGCGGGCGCTGGCGGGTACGTTATTTCTCGCCCTTGGCCGAGGTGCCATTCTGCGGCCATGCCACCATTGCCCTGGGAGCGGCACTGGCGGCGCAGCACGGTGACGGAGTGTTCGATCTGCAATTGAACCAGGCCAGCATTACCGTGGAGGGCCATGCGCAGGGGCAACTGGTTTCGGCAGCGTTGCAATCACCCCCGACCCACAGCCAGCCGATCAGCGAAGCACTGCTGAACGAGGCGCTGGCTCTGTTCGGTTATCGCCGCGATGAGCTGGACCTGCGCATTGCGCCAGCAGCGATCAATGGCGGTGCGGGGCACCTGGTGCTGGCGCTCAACAGCCGTGAAGCGCTCAGCGCCATGCGTTATGACCAGGCCGCCGGGCGCGAGCTGATGGTGCGTGAAGGCTGGGCCACAATTGTGCTGGTGTTTGCTGAAAGCGCGCAGTTTTTCCATACCCGCAATCCGTTCGCTTTCGGCGGTGTCTACGAAGACCCGGCAACCGGCGCCGCCACTGCGGCGCTGGCCGGTTACCTGCGCGACATCGGTTGGCCACATGGCGGCGTGATCGATATCCTGCAGGGCCAAGACATGGGCAGCCCGTCACGGCTGCGGGCAGAAATCAGCGCACAGCCGGGCAGCTCGATCCGGGTATCGGGAATGGCCCGCTACCTTTGACATCCTCCCCGCCCTAAAGGGCCGGGATTCCCACAATTGGACGCTCATGCCCGAGCGCGAGAATGTTCTTTGCGGCGTTGACGTCGCGGTCGTGGGTGGCACCACACCCACAACAAGTCCATTCCCTTATTCCAAGCCCTGCGATACCTCTCGGCCTCGAGTCCGGCAATTGCTTGCAGCTCGAACAGGTTTGGGTGGTGTTTCTCTCGCTGACAAC